>NZ_JBQQOC010000026.1:0-35287 GCF_052264515.1 Candidatus Corynebacterium faecigallinarum | reverse complement strand
CGTTAGACGGTCGCCATGATGTCCATGTCGAGCAACCCTCCACCGAAGTCGGCGCAGGAGAGCCCGCCCATGCCGGCCCACTGCAGTTCGCGGTGGTCACGTTGGAAGGCGAGGTAGCGGTCGTAGCTGTGCTCCAGGTTGGCGGTGTTCGCCGCGACACCGGCCCGTGGGGCCCAAGGCGTCCAGGTCGATGCCGGCGGTGTCGGTGACGCGACGCAGCCAGGTCTCGTGCAGTGCGGCTGCGTCACCGGTGAGCGGCCCGTCGGTGGTGACCGGGCAGGACGCCCCGGCCCAGGTCTCCACATCGCGGTCGGTGGCCGTGGCGGCGGGCATCGCGAGGGTGGCAGCTGTCATCAACGCCATCAGCGTGGCTGTGACGCGACGTCCGGAAAGACGTGGGGGCAGGTGCAGGGGCACAGGATTCTCCCGGGGCATAGAGGACTGGCCGGACAGTAGCCCAGAACGACGGTGCGGCGAGGTCCGACGTGCCCGTCCGAGCGCATCTGATGCTACGGGGTCGGTGCAGGTGGCGCCGCGGATTCAGGTGAATCAGAATCATGATAGTTAATCTCCGTCACTCTGGTAACTTCAATCACAGGTATTCTCGACTCCATGAGTTTTCTGAGGATTACGGTGGGCGTCTTCACCGCTGCCATGACTGTCGGATCCGCTATCGCAGAAGCAGCGGATCTCCCGGGTTCGTCCGGCGGGGCGACGCCCTGCACCGTCGCACTGGATCCGGGGCACAACGGGGTAGCGACGAACACCTTCGACCCGGTGACGGGCGTCCTCATGGCGGACTACCCGAACGGGCAGGAGGACGCGGACGCCCTCGAGATCGCCCGTGCTGTCCGCGACCGCGTGGAGGCTGCCGGGTTCGGAGCGGTCCTGCTCAAGGACGCCATCGACGACAATGTCAGCTACCGGGACCGGGTCGACCGTGCGGCAGCCGGGGACGCGGTGATGGGTGTGTCGATCCACACCACGCCTGGGGCGGACGGCTCCGCGGTGTATCCGCAGCGGGTGGGCGGTTTCCGTACCGGCGAAGGCGCCGACGGGCAGCGGACCACGGTGACCTTCGGGGACGTCGCCACCGCCGCGGAGTCGCAACGCTTCTCCACCATGATGGCAGGTGCCCGCTCGGTCGCGGAGCTGCGTGGCGTGCCGGTCACGGATCTCAGCTTCGACGGTCGGGAAGGGTTGTGGGGCGGGAATCTGCCGGTCATCTCGCTGATCGCGGACACCCCGTGGGTCTACAACGAGTTCGGCAGTGTGACCGGCGGTGGGGCCCATGGCATCAGCACGGCAGAGAAGGCCCGCTACGTCGACGGGCTGTCCGCCGGGATCCTCGCCGGACTGACGGCCTCACCGCAGTGTGCGGTGGCAGGGTCCGTGGGGTCACTGTAGAAGGACACGGTGGCCACACCCGTGAGGGGCACCTGCTGTGCACCGAAAGTGAGCCGGAGGCCGCGGCGGGGTGTCTCCCGATGAACAGGGAATGTACCCTCGGTAAGGTATGCGTTCGTTCTGGCACGCACTGGCACGCACTGGCACGCACTGGCACGCACTGGCACGCACTGGCACGCACTGGCACGCACTGGCACGCACTGGCACGCACTGGCACGCACTGGCACGCATTGGCACGCACCGGCACTGCCCGAGGACACCGAGGGAACGAGGACCATCACATGACAGACACCACCGACCAGCTCACCGACCGCGAAGGCAACGCCGTGGAGGTCCGTTACCTGCCGGGCGAGGACGCCTACGGCATCTTCGTCGAGGGAGAGGTCGATCCCGCCGGGAAGGCGCACTACCTCGACCGTCCCGGTGAGGACGGTGCGGAGCGGGTCTTCCACCACACTGTGGTCGATGAGGCGTACGGGGGACGCGGTCTGGCCGGCATCCTGGTCGACAAGGCTCTGGCGGACGCTGCGGCGCAGAATCTCACCGTCATTCCGGTGTGCTCCTATGTCGCCCACTGGATCGAGAAGAACAACTGGCAGGGCAAGGCCGCACCCGCGACTGATGAGGTTCAGGAGTGGGTCGCGAACCAGGGATAGGGGTCAGTCGACCAGTTCGACATTGTCGTAGTACTCACCGTGGTTGCTGACTATCTCGGACACGTTGTGGTCGACGATGTTGGGGTACTGCGAGTGGAACCCGACGCGACCGACTGCGGACTGACCGAACTGCGCGGTCGAGTACAAGTACTTCAGGACAGGGTCCTTGGCGGAGTGGTAGTTGTTCACCGTCCCGTTCACCGCCTCACTGAGGGGACGCCAGTTCCGCTTGCCTCCGATCGCAGCGCCCATGAGGTGGATGTCCCGGATCTTCGGCGACGCGCCGAATCCGGCCATCGCTGTTGCCGCGGTGACCATGACCCGCCCGCCGAGACTGTGGCCGACGAGGACGAACTCTTCCTGTTCGGTCTTGGCCATCAGCGCAGCCAGCGCGGCACCTGTCAGGTTCGCCCGGTTGACTGCGGTATGCCAGGGATTCTTGAGCAGGCTTCCTGCCGCGAGGGCGGGTGCGATCGGGGCGGCCTTCCTCGCCATGGTCTTGCTGGCACGTCCGACGGTCTTGAACACCGCATTTCTCCCCGCCTGTCCGGCGGCGCTGACGCCGGCGACTCCGGCAAGGTGCTTGAGCTCTTTGCTGCCCCAGTTCAGCTCGTACACCGGGGACTCCGGATAGAGCTGCTTGACTGCGCGGACAGCCTTGTACCACTCCGGATTCTTTTCGTTGAGGAACCCACGGGCGATGACGACGGGGACGCCGGGGCCGTCGCCGATCTTCTCTATACGGAAGGACTTGTCTTCGCCGATGTAGCTGCCGAGAATGCGGTCACCGTAGGCGCCGCCGAGCAGCCCGCCGGCGGTGGCGACAACATAAGTCCCACCAGCCATGCCCAGACCACCGGCGGCGACAGAACCACCACCGAGGGCTGCCAGACCAGCATTGGTGGCCGCAGCGCCGGAGTATCCGAGGACCTGGGCACCGATGAGTCCGCCGATGGCCGGTGCGGCGAGGAAGGCGACACCGGCTGCACCGCCGACAGCTGCCACACCAATCGAGGCGCGGGTGGTGAGCTTCGCCAGATCAGGCTTGTCGAACTGGACGAGCGACTCCCAGTCGGAGAGGTCGGCGATAGTCTCGGCGGAGCGTTCGAAACTGGGGATGTCGTGCCGGTGTTCGGCGCAGTAGGGGACGAGTCCCCTCGTGCCGCCGGCTTTCACCGCCATGTTCCGGCAGCCGGGCGCTGCGCAGTTCACGGTGGGGGCTCCGCAACTGTCGCACAAGTAGAGGGAGCGCTTGCGTCCTTCCCGTATGACCTTGTGGTGCGTCGTGCGCTGCGCGCAGTTCGAGCACCAGCCTTCGGCAGCCTCCTCGCCGAGGTTCTCGGTGTACCCGGTGATCTTCTTCGCCGTCTTCGCTGAGGCGCGTGCCGCAGTCTCGTAGCTTTTCACGAGCTCGGCACTCGCTGCGTCGTCTTCGCTCTCAGCCTCCTCGATCGCGAGGCCCTGGACATACTCACTGGCCGCGGTCCAGAGATTCTGGGCGATAGCGCGGTTCCGGGTCAGTTCCGCGTCCCCGGTCACCGTCGGTTCCGGGTCGTGGAGATTGCCGAACACCTTGAGTGAGCGGCCCTTGGGGGACCAGATTTCACACGCGAAGTGGCCACTGTCATCAGGTGCGGTAAAGGTGATGACGTCATCGAACGGATGCAACTGAGCTTCTCTCTCCAGGGCAGGGCGGTGTACGGAGGTACTCCACCGGAACGGTCATTTTATCGCCCGAACGACCGTTGAGGTTACGTTCGTGACCTACCCTGTGTGCCCTGACTGTCTGTGTCACCGGTAACTACAGTGGCCCCCATGACCATTCGCACAGCTGTCCTCGGGTTCGGTCTGTCCGGCCGGATCTTCCATGCCCCCTTCATCGCCGCGAATCCTGCGTTCGAGCTGGCCGCGGTGGTGACCGGCAACCCTGGTCGTCGCGACCAGGCCACAGCGGAGTACCCCGAGGTGGAGGTCCTGGACTCGGTCGACCTGGTCTTCGACCGGGCGGACGACTTCGACCTCGTGGTCATCGGAACCCCGAGCGGTACCCACTCCGATCTGGCGGGACGCGCCCTGGGGGTTGGCCTGCATGTCGTCGTCGACAAGCCCTTCGCCGTCTCCTCGGAGGAGGGCCGTGCCCTGGTCACCAAGGCTGAACAGGTCGGCAAGGTCCTCACCGTTTTCCAGAACCGTCGGTGGGACGGGGACTTCCTCACCCTGAAGAAGCTCATCGACGCCGGCGAACTGGGGGAGGTCCGCCGCTTCGAGTCCCGGTTCGAGAGGTGGAAGCCGGAGCAGGGCTCCGCTTCCGCCGGCGGCGCAACCTGGAAGACCACCAGTGCCCGCGGCGAGGGCGGCGGCATCGTCTACGACCTCGGCGCCCACCTCATCGACCAGGCCGTGCAGCTCTTCGGCCCCGTCGCCGAGGTCTACTCCGAGATAGACACCCGCCGGGAGCAGGTCACTGCCGAGGACGACGCCTTCATCGCCCTGCACCACGAGTCCGGGGTCCGATCACAGCTGTGGATGAACGCGGTCGCGCCGGGGCCCGCACCCCGGTTCCATGTCCTGGGCTCCGAGGCCGGCTTCACGAGCTGGGGCCTGGACCCCCAGGAACCGCAGTTGCTCTCAGGCATGCGCCCCGGTGATCCGGACCTGGGCGTCGTTCCCCAGAGCAGATGGGGGACGCGCTGGGCCGGTCTCGAGCAGCGGCCCGTGCCTGCTGAGAAGGGGAACTACTCCGAGTTCTACCGACTCCTGGCGGACGCGATCGAGGGCTCCGGTCCCGCACCGGTGGATCCCTCGGACGCCGTCTACTGCCTCGAACTCATCGAGCGCGCCTTCACTCTGTAGCCCCGCCAGCAGCCCCGCCGGCCTCCACCAGCTCGGTGGCGGCCAGGCAGTCGCCGGTCACGTCCAGGATCTTCGCTGCGGTCTCCGGGGTGGTGGTCCCGGTCTGTCCGAGGTGGTCGGCCGCGGCGGCGAGGATGTCGAACCACAGGGCATTGGCCAGGTTGGCGTTGCCGCCGGTCAGTCCGGTCAGCCGTCCGGACACTGTGGCGTCCGTCGGGGAGATCATCGTCGTCTTCGCGATGCCGGTGGTCTCCAGGTTCTCCAGGGTCGTGTAGCCGGCGGCGAGGTCATTGCCGGCGACCTCGTAGGGCAGCAGGATCGCCTCGGCACCGTGCTCGGCCAGTGCCTCGGTGAAGACCTGCACCGCCAGGGCGAACAGTGCGGTGATCACTCCCTGGTCGATGTCGAGGTGACCGTGGTCGCGCCAGGAGCGGCGAACCTCCACGATGCGCCCCCGGTCGCCGGCTCCGGCACCGTCACTCTCGTCGGTGATGTCGATGACCTGTGCCTGCGCTTCGCGTCCCTCCGCGGCGAGTTGGTCGAGTACGGCCGCGGCGACACTGTGCAGGGCGATCCGGTCGACTTCCTCGGTGGCGAAGGCGTCGACGCTGTGCAGCGCGAGCACGGCCTGGATCCACGCGCCGGTGACTGTGGTCCGCGGCAGTGCCCGGAGCTCATCGAGCAGCTCACCGGGAGCCTCAACGAACAGCTGGCGTGGCTCCATGCCCTGGGCACCGACGACGGCGACGATCAGGCCGTTGTCATCGATGACCGGGGGCTGCAGGAAGGCTTCCATCATCTCGACAGCGCGGATCTGGTCGACGCTGCCGGCGGCGGTCTGCAGCAGCAGATCCAGTGCCTCCGGGTTGATGCCGTCGACCGGGGTCCTGGTCAGGGCGGTGAAGATCTCCTCGGCGCGGGCATGGTCGGGGCCGGTGAAGGCGAGGTCGAGTCTGGCGTCGTTCATGGCGGCCATCCTAGGGGCCGTGACTGTGCCTGTCTCAGGCGGCCGCCGAGTCCGGCGGTTCCTGGCGCCGACGCCTGGTCGATGGTCGGAGGAGGAAGAGCTCGAAGGCGTGCTCCTGCCCGGCAGTCATCCCGGAGACGGTGGTCACTTCCTCCTGTGCTGGTGTGCGGTCCGGGCCGGTGTCCATGTCGCGGTCGGCGGCCCGCTCGCGGAGGATCGCGGCATCCAGGTTCTCGGAGAAGTCCTCCGGCAAGGTCGGTGAGGTGATCAGGGAGAACAGGGTGTGTGCGGTGGTGTCCATGGTCAGAGACGTTAAACTCCGGAAAGGACAACACCGTCGGCCTCCACCATCAAATAAGAACAGGTGTTCGATGAAAATCGTGATCGCCCCGGACTCCTTCAAGGAGTCCCTTACCGTCGTCGAGGCCTGCACAGCGATGGCAGCCGGTGTCCGAGACATCCTGCCGGACGCCGAGATCATCGAGATTCCGATGGCAGACGGTGGCGAGGGCACCGCCCACGCCTTCGCCGCCGCCCTTGACTTGGAGGAACGCACCACCACCGTCACCGGTCCACTCGGTGATCCGGTCGAGGCGCACTGGTGCGGTGACGGCACCACCGCCGTCGTCGAGCTCGCCGAGGCCGCCGGGATCCACCTCGTCGCACCCGAACATCGCGACATCTGGGCCGCCGACACCCGCGGCGTCGGTCAACTTCTCAACGCCGCACTGGACACCGCACCGCAGAAACTCATCATCGGCCTCGGTGGCTCGGTCACCACTGACGGCGGACTCGGCCTGCTCGCCGCCCTCGGCGTCACTGCGGTGGACGCTGCCGGCGAACCCACAGACCTGCGCCACGCCGCCCGTATCACCGGAGAGCGTGACCCCCGCTGGAATGACATCCAGGTCGTCATCGCCGGTGACGTCGACAATCCGCTCTGTGGCCCGACCGGCGCCGCCGCCGTCTTCGGCCCGCAGAAAGGCGCGACCGACGAGGACATCCCGGAGCTCGACAAGTCCCTGCACCACTGGGCTGACCTGCTGGCGGACTTCACCGGCACAGATGGCACGACGATCCGGGACACTCCCGGAGCAGGGGCCGCCGGTGGGGTCGGTGCCGCACTGCTCAGCGTCCTGCATGCCGAGATGCGCTCCGGGGCCGACCTGCTGCTTGACCTCGTCGACTTCCGCAGCAAGGTCGCGGACGCCGACTTCGTGCTCACCGGCGAAGGGAAGATCGACGCACAGACCGGGTACGGCAAAGCCCCTGCCCGGGTCGCTCAATCCGCCGGAAACGTACCGGTCGTGGCCTTCGGCGGACGGGTGGACGCCACCGCAGAGTCCCCGGTCCCGGGGATCTTCATCGACACCATCGCGATCAGTGACCCGGCGTCCTCACCGGAGGAGAATCTCGCCGATGCCGACACCAACCTCCGGAAGGCGGTGGCGTCATGGCTCGCCGCGCGGTGATGCTCCTGCTGGCGTCCCTGCTGCTCGCCGGCTGCAGCAGTGGCGGCAGCAATGACGAGGGACAGGCCACCAGCGTGTTCTTCGGTGACAGTCTCACTGACGACGGCTCCGACGGCGTGCGCTACACCACCATGCCCGGGGAGATCTGGGCACAGCTCGTCGACCCGGACGGGCTGAACTACGCCGTCGGCGGCGCGAGGATCGACGGGATCACCGGGCAGATCGACGACTTCCTCGCGGAGTACGACGAGATCAGTCCCGACCAGCTCGTCACCGTCTTCGTCGGCACCAATGACGTGCTCTCCGGCGCTGAGACTGCTGCCGTGACCGCCGCCGAGGTCGACCAGATCGGACGGCTGCTCGACGCCGGAGCACAGAAGATCCTTGTCTTCACCCTCTTCGATCTCGCCGCGACACCCGCTTTCGGAGGCACGGACACCGACGCCCACCTGGGCATCCACGACCGCACCCTTTCGTACAACCAGTCCCTGCTGCAGAGGCTCGCCGAGCGCTTCGGTGACGACGACCGTATCGGTGTCTTCGACACCTTCGGCGCGGTCAACGGGATGGTGACGGACCCGGCGTCCTACGGTTTCACGCACGGGGCGGGGGAGGACGCCTGCGCCGTTCCGGGCGCGGCCTGGTGCGACACGGGGAGTCTTGTCGCCCCGGACGCCGACCAGACCTACATCTTCGCCGGGGGAGTGCACCTCACCACGAGAACCAATGAGCTCCTCGCCGCAGCCGTGAAGGCGCGCATCGAGGAGCTCTGGGGCTGACCGGAACGGATCAGACTAGACCGCGTAGGGGTCGCGCTGGCCGACGTACTGGATGGTCGAGTACTCCGCGATGCCCTCGGCGCCGCCCTCCCGGCCCAGGCCAGACTGCTTGACCCCGCCGAAGGGCGCGGCCGCGTTCGAGATCACCCCGGAGTTGAAGCCCATCAGGCCGAACTCCAGACCGTCGGCCAGTCGGTACAGCCGCGCCGGGTCCTGGCTGAACACATAGGACGCCAACCCGAACTCCGTGTCATTGCCCATCGCGATCGCCTCCGCCTCATCGGAGAAGGTGAAGATCGGGGCGAGTGGCCCGAAGATCTCCTCGCGGAACACCCGGGCAGTCGTGGGGGCATCCACTATCACCGTCGGGGTGAAGAAATGCCCCTCACCCTGCAGGGGAGTACCGCCGACGATCGCCCGGCCGCCCTTGTCCACCGCGTCCTGCACGAGCGAGTCCAGGTTCTCCACCGCCTTCGCCTCGACCATCGGGCCGACGTCCACGCCGTCCTCCAACCCGTTGCCGATGGCCAGCGCACCGACCTTCGCGGCGAACTTCTCGGTGAACTCCTCGGCCACCGACTCATGCACCAGGATCCGGTTGGCCGAGGTGCAGGCCTCGCCACCGTTGCGCATCTTCGCCGCCAGTACTCCCTCGACCGCGAGGTCCAGGTCGGCGTCCTCGAAGACGATGGCCGGCGCATTGCCGCCCAACTCCATCGAGGTGCGCAGCACGTTGTCCGCCGCCGCCTTCAGGAGCGTCACGCCGACCGGGGTGGACCCGGTGAAGGACACCTTCCGCAGCCGCGGATCCGCCAGCAGCGGTTCCGAGACCGACGACGCCGACGTCGAGGACACCACATTGAGCACTCCGTCCGGCAGTCCGGCGTCCAGCATGGTCTGCGCGAAGTACTGCGCGGTCAGCGGGGTGAGCTTCGCCGGCTTGAGCACCATCGTGCAGCCCGCGGCGATGGCCGGGGCGACCTTGCGCGTGGCCATGGCCAGCGGGAAGTTCCACGGGGTGATCAGCAGGCACGGGCCCACCGGCTTGTGGCGGGTGGTCATCCGCAGCGTGCCCTCGGGCACCTCGGTGTGGTGCCCGTAGTGCCGCACCGCCTCCTCGGCGAACCAGCGCAGGTACTCCGCACCGTAGGTGAACTCGCCGTAGGCCTCGGCCAGCGGCTTGCCCATCTCCAAGGTCATCAGGGTGGCGAAGGTGTCCTTGCGCTCGGTGACCAGCTCGAAGGCGCGTCGCAGGATTTCGGAGCGTTCCCGTGGGGACGTCCGCGCCCAGTCGTCCTGTGCGGACGCTGCGGCGTCGAGCGCCGCGACGGCGTCCTCACTCGTGGCGGACGCCAGGGTGGCCAGGTGCTCCTCGGTGGCTGGGTTCTCCACGTCGTAGGTGGAGCCGTCGGAGGAGTCCCGCCACTGACCGTTGATCAGCAGACCGGTGGGGACGTCCTTGAGAATGGCGGAGGTTGTGGTGGACTCTGTCATCGCTTCTCCTTGAAGTGTTCGGCGGTGTGCCTGTCTGTTCCCGATGGTAGGCGAGGTGTCTGTCCGACCGGGGTTGTAGACTCTCCCTCCTATGTCGAACACACGCGCCGAGGGCGCCTACCAGCAGGCCGTCGGGGCCTTCAGGAACCCGACGCTCGATCTGCTGCACGGCCGCTACGCCCCCTTCGTCGTCGCCGCACTTTCCCTCATCTTCACCTCGGAGCGTCCCACCGTCGCCGTCACCGACGCTCATGTGGAGGTCGGCGACATCGCCGAGGATCTCCGCGTCACCGGGCACGAGGACCTGCCCACCGGCACCGGCCGCGACATCTGCCGCTACTGGCGCCGCGTCGGCTGGCTCGTCGAACAGATCGAGGACGGCACCGAGGTCTACCGCCTCTCCGCCCAGGCCGTCGGCGCCCTCGAGATGGTCGGACGCGTCGGCGGCGGCCGCGCACGCGTCTCCCGCTCCCGGGTGCGCACCCTGCTCGACTCCGTCGACCAGCTTTCCCAGGACGCCGAGCCGGACGCCGCACAGCGACTGGCGAATCTGCGGGCCGAGCGAGACCGCATCGAGGCCGAGATGGCCCGCGTCGCCTCCGGTGAGATCGACGCGGTGGAGGACGACCAGCTGCTGGAGGAGGCGGAGAACGTCCTGCACCTCTCCCGCGAGCTGCCCGCCGACTTCGCCCGCGTCGCCGAGTCCATCAACGCCATGCAGCGCGACGTCGTCGCCGAACTGCGGCGGGACGTGCGGCCTACCGGCGAGGTGCTGCGCGAGTACCTGCACCGCGGCGAGCATGTCATGGACACCACCCCGGAGGGCCGCGCCTTCGCCGGTGCGTTGAAGCTGATCGGGGATCCTGAGCAGATCGACCAGCTCACCGACCGGGTGACCAGCCTGCTCAACCAGCCTTTCGCCCGGAGGATGCGTCCTGACCAACGCGCCGAGCTGGGTGCCATCGCGCGGCGGGTGGAACAGGGCGTGGCCGAGGTGCTCACCGCCCAGCGTCGTGCCTCGCACGTCATCACCGCGCAGGTCCGCACCCATGATCCCGTCCGCGACCGGGAGATCGATGATCTGCTGCGTGAGGCGATGGCCGGGCTGCAGATCTGGAACGGTGCCGGTGCCACAGACACAGTTGACCCCTTGCGCAGTTTCCCCACCGCCACCATCGGCCACCTGCGCCAGAACCTCGCCGACCCACGCCCGCCGGGAACGCCGGAACCCCTGCACGCCCACGAGGCGGAGCCGGACGTCCCGGATGATGACTCGCGTGCCTGGGGTGGGCCGCACTACCCGGAGCTCGAGGCGCACGTAGCGGGCCTGGCGGGATCGGGTGCAGACACCTTCGACCTGGCGGACGTCTTCGCCGACCTCCCCGGGGACATCCGCCGGCCTGCCGACCTGCTCGGCCTGCTGGAGATCGCCCATCGCCACGGAATGACCGAGTCCGAGCAGGTCACAGAGGTTGAGGCAGTGCGTCCGGACGGCACGTCCCGCCGCTTCGCCTTCGGCGCCGTACAAGCGCACACCACCCCGAGTAGACAGGAGCCCCAGCATGACTGACCCCTTCATCGACGCGGTCGCCATGGAGAACGACCCGGACGGCTGCTTCCCCGGGGACCGTGGCGTGCTCGACCCGGACATCCGCCGGGTGCTCGTCCGTCTGCTGCAGCGCCGTTTCCTCTCCGCGGAACATCACGAGGACTGGCGCATCCTCATGGACAACCAGCAGGTCATCGAGTCGCGCATGCACGACCTCTTCGTCCGCCTCATCGTCGACACCGACCGCGGGGTGGCCTACAAGCAGCAGGTGCGTTCGGACGAGCTGGACGTCCCGATCCTGCTCACGGACCGCGCCTACTCGCGCGTCGACACCCTGGTGCTGGTGTACCTGCGCACCGTCCACCAGCGCGAGGCGACGGCGGGGGAGCAGGACGCCCGCGTCGACGTCGAGGAGGTCACCGACACCGTCATGACCTACTTCACGCAAGACGACACGGATGTCGCCGGACGCCAACGCGCGATCCTGCGGTCGTTGGAACGACTGCGCGGCGACGGTGTCGTCGACGAGGAGTCCGAGGGACGCTTCCGCATCAACCCGCTGATCGAGATCGTGGTCAGCGCCGATAAACTCCGCGAGGTCAACGACTGGCTCGCAGCGCAGAACACGGCAAAAGGAGACCACCAGTGACCATGCTCGACACCCTCTTCGGCCTGGTTCCGGAGGCCTCCACCGGCCAGCAGTGGCTCGCCGAGGACCTGCAGCTGGTCAACTGGGGCGGCTACGACGGCGCCCACCGCGTCCGGTTCTCCCCGGCCGCCACCCTGCTCTGCGGCGGCTCCGGCTCCGGCAAGTCCACCCTGATGGACGCCTACATCGCCCTGATGATGCCGCACACCACCCCGTTCAACGGGGCGTCCAACGGCGCGGTCACCGGCCGGCCCCGCGGCGAGGAGCAGCGCAACATCCTGTCCTACGGTCGCGGCAAGTTGGACGAGTCCCGCAGCGGGGAGGGGACACAGGTCCGCGTGCTGCGCGGCGACGGCACCGACACCTGGACCGCCGTCGCCATGACCTGGGCCGACCACAGCAACAGCCATGTCGTGCAGCGGTTCACCGCGGTGCGCGCCTGGTACTTCCCGGCCACCGCCCGGGTGATGGAGGACGCGGTGAAGGTGCGTGGTGTCGTCGACGGCCCCTTCGACCTCGCCGCCCTGCAGGACGCCGCGACCCACCGGCTCTCCGATGCCGCCGTCCGCGCGACCGGGCTGGACACCATGCCGACCGACAAGGAGTTCCTCGCCCGGATCCACTCCGTGCTCGGTATCGGTGCCGCTGGGGCGGGCACGAAGGCGATGAGCCTGCTGGCCCGGATCCAGGCCGGTCAGCAGATCACCACCGTCGACGAGCTCTACAAGCGCATGGTGCTGGAGGAACCGGAGACCATGGCCGTCGCCGACCAGGTCGTCTCCCACTTCGATGAGCTGGAGTCCACCCGCGAGCGCATGGTCACCGCCCAGCGCCAGGTCAAGGCGCTGCGTCCTATCCGGGAGTACACGAGTGCCATCGAGGCCTCCGCCGAGCAGCTGCGGCTGATCGAGGAGATCGGCACCTTCGACGACGCCGATTCGCTCGCCGCCCTGTGGATGAACGGCCAGCGCCTGGACCTGCTGCACACCGCCGAGGCCGAGGTCCGTACCCAGAAGAAGGCGGTGGACGCCGAGGTCACCGCCGCCACCGTCGCCGCCGAAGCCGCCGAGGCGGAGCGGGACGGCCTGTTGGAGGTGCTGCGTCATTCCGGTGGTGACCAGCTGGACACCGCCCAGCGGGAGATCAGTCAGGCCGAGCGTCGTCTGGCGGAGGTCTCGCGTGCCCGCGCCCGCTTCGATGAGGCAGTGATGCCCGCGGACCTGGAGGAACAGGTCACCACCGCCGAGGACTTCGCCGCGCTCACCGAGCACGCCCGGATCGCGCTGAACGACCCGAACATCAAGACTGCGGCGATGGACGCCTACGCCGACGCCCGCGCCACCGTCTCACGGCTTTCTGCCTCCCTGAAGGACCTCGAGGCCGAACACCGGCAGGTCACCGGCCGGGCCGACAACATCCCCGGGGAGCTGCATGCCGCCCGGGACGCACTCGCCACTGCGGCCGGCCTGACCCGCGCCGACCTCCCCTTCGTCGGCGAACTCGTCGAGGTACGCACCGAGTACGAGCCCTGGCGTGAGGCCTTCAACCAGGCACTCGGCGGTTTCGCCACGACCCTGCTCATCGACACCGCGAATCTCGCGGACTTCCGGGCAGCCATCGACACCGTCCGCACCGGACGCCGTATCCGCTTCGAGGGCGTGCACACCGGCCTGCAGACCACCGGCCACCTCGACCCCGCCCGCCTGCCCGGACGCCTGGACTACCGCGACAGTGCCTTCACCGGTTGGCTGCAGCAACGCCTCGAGCGCCAGTTCGACTTCGTCTGCGTCGACTCGGCAAGTGAGCTGTCCGGGCATTCCCAGGCGCTGACCATCACCGGCCAGCTCTCCCAGGGCAGCCGCGGTGCCCATGGTGGTCACGGCGCACGCAACGTCCTCGGCTTCTCCAACCAGCGCCGGCTCGCCGACCTCGACGGCGACATCGCCAAGCTCCGCGCCGAGATCGCCGCGGCCGCAGCGTCCCGCGATTCCTACGCCGCCGAGCTGGACGCCCTGGATGCCCGGCTGGCCGCCTACCGCGCGGCCACCGCGGTGACCTGGGAGGAGATCGACGTCGACGCGGTCACCGCCGAGCGTGACCGCTGGGCCGGCATCATCGACGAGATCACCACCGGCAATCCGGAGATCGAGAAACTGCAGGAACAGATCGACGAGCTCAAGGTGACCGTTGACCGGCAGCGGGAATCCATCGGCAAGGCCCGCGGTGAGCAGGACGTCCTGAAGACCCGCTGGGCCGACATCGCCGACCAGGTCGACGCGGCGATGATCGCCGTCGACGAGGCTGACGAGGCTGGCCGGGAACTCAGCGACGCCCAGGCGTCCTACCTTTCGGAACGCTTCGGACCGTCCGACACCCCCGACCAGCTCACCGTCTTCGACGCCGCCATCGCCACTGCCGCCGGACGCCTCGCCGAGGACCGGTCCACCGCCCAGAAGACCCTCACGGCGCAGCGCGACCAGCTGCGCCGCACCCTGGAGAACTTCCTGGACAACTGGCCGAACCCGAACCTGCGCGCCGACCCGGACACCTCCGTCGGCGACTTCGAGCGCATCCTCGACGACCTGGAGACCAGTGGACTGCACGAGCTCGAGGCGGAGTGGAAGAACAGCCTGGTCACGATGTCCGGCAACGACCTGACGAACCTGGCCTCGGCGCTGTCGCGGGCGCGCCGGGAGATCCAGGAACGCATCGAGCCGATCAACCAGATCATGCGGGAGCTGCCGTTCTACGACGACGACCACCGGTTGCAGATCTCCCCACGGGACAACCAGTCGGAGTCGCGGCGTAAATTCCTCAAGGATCTGCGGGATGTCCGCGGTCTCATCGAGTCCTCCTCGACCAGTCCGGCGGACAGTCCGGAACGGGCGCAGGCCTATGAGCGCATGTCGCGGCTGATCAACCGGATCCGCCGCACCGCCCCGGACTTCGACGGGCTGATCGACGTGCGTAACCACGTGCGCGTCAGTGCAGAGAAGATCCACGCGACCACCGGTGCGCATGTCGCGTTGTACGATCACATCGGTGAGAAGTCCGGTGGCGAGTCCCAGGAGCTCATCGCCTTCATCGTCGGTGCCGCGCTGCGCTACCAGTTGGGCGATGCCTCGGCGGAACGTCCCCGCTATGCCCCGGTCTTCCTCGACGAGGCACTGATCAAGGCGGACGCGCACTTCACCGCCCGCGCGATCGGCGCCTGGCGTGGTCTCGGATTCCAGCTGGTCATCGGCGCGCCGAACGACAAGTACAGTGCCATCGAGCCGCATGTGCAGGTGGAGTACGACATCCTCAAGGACACCTCCGGGCGGTCCTGGGCGAAGCCGAAGGTCGGGGTGTGAGACAGGTCTGATGGATTTCTCCTATACTCGGGCCGTGACCGGTTCTGCGCCAGTGCCAGTGGAGATCATCACCGCCCGTGACGTACCCCTCGGCGGGTTGCGGGCCATGACCGTGCACCGCACGCTGCCGCAACGCCGCCGCAGCCTCATCGGCGCCTGGTGCTTCATCGACCATTTCGGCCCCAACCGGGTCGCCGCCGACGGCGGTATGGACGTCGCACCACATCCCCATACCGGCCTGCAGACCGTGACCTGGCTGTTCGAGGGAACCATCAGGCACGACGACTCCCACGGCATCCATGAACTCGTCCGCCCTGGCGAGGTCAACTTGATGACCGCCGGCGGCGGAATCTGCCATTCGGAGGTCTCCGCCGAGGACACCGAGATACTCCACGGCGTCCAACTGTGGACCGTCCTGCCCGACAGTGCCCGCCACGGCGGCCGACGCTTCGACCACCACGCCCCCGACCAGATCGCCTTCCCGGGCGGAAACGCCCTGGTCTTCATCGGTTCGCTGCTGGGGGTCACCTCCCCGGTGGAGACCTTCACACCGCTGGTCGGGGCGGAGATCCGGTTGGACGCCGGTGCCAGCATCGACATCTCCCTCGACCCGTCCTTCGAGCATGGCATCCTCGTCGACACCGGTGACATCACGCTCGAGGGCGCGCCGGTGGGGCGCACCGAGCTCGCCTACACCGGTACCGGCGCGGACAGCCTGCACATCGCCAATATCGGGGACGAGGCGGCCCGTATCGTCCTGCTCGGCGGGGAACCGTTCGAGGAGGAAGTGGTGATGTGGTGGAACTTCATCGGACGCGATGACGCCGAGATCCGCCGCTTCCACGAGGCGTGGAACGCCGCCGGCGGAGGTGACAACGACCAGTTCGGTCAGGTCACCGGCTACCGTGGTCATGATCCGGACGGCGAGACATGGCTGGCGGCGCCGACGATGCCGCCGACGGTGCTGCGTCCGCGGACGAACCCTGGCCCCGTCGCCCGCCCCGGCGATGACCCGTACCGGTCACGGTCCTGAAAACCTGGAGGAGAGCAGATGTCTCAGTTATCACGGCGCCCTTATATCGACAAGGTCCATCCGAGTGTCTATAAGACGATGAACGGAGCCGTTCTCGCCGCGCGCACGGTGTACGGCGAGGTTGACCTGCCGATGTCGCTGATTGAACTGGTCAATGTCCGGGTGTCGCAGATCAACGGGTGCCCGACGTGCCTGAGTGTTCATGTACCGGCGGCCCGCGACGCGGGGCTGGAACAGAGGGTGCTTGACCTGCTGCCGAGCTGGCGGGAGATGCGCGATGCAGGTTCCACGGACGTATTCAGTCCGCAGCAGTTCGCCGCCCTGGAGCTCGCCGAGGCGTTGACCGTGGTGGACGGGACGGCCGACGCGGTCGCCGACGCCACCGAGGTGTTCAGTCCGGAGCAGGTCGCAGCACTGGAATGGGCGATCATCCTGATCAACTCCTACAACCGGATCTCGATCGGTTCGAGGCATCCGCCGGCAGGTGCGCGATGACCGTCATCAGGTCCGAGGACCGTGCCTTGTGGCCAGGTAATGACATCCGGTCGAGGCAGTCCTTCCCGGCGACCGGGTCGACCCGCATGACCGACTACGCTTTCGGCCTGTTGTTGATCCACAATGACGACCTGGTGGAACCCGGTGAAGGTTTCGACATGCACCAGCATGCGGACGTGGAGATCGTCACCTGGATCGTCGACGGGACACTCCGCCACCGTGATTCCTCCGGCGCGGAGATGACCTTGTCCGCCGGGCAGGTCGAGGCCATCACCGCTGGTTCGGGAATCAGCCACGCCGAAACCAACAACGTCGGGTTCACCGGACGTGAGGTGCTGCGGGTGATTCAGATGTGGCTGCCGACCGACGCCGCCGGGCTGGAACCTGCCCACTCCACCGCCGATCTCAACGCTGCGTTGGACGCGGGTGGCCTCGTCACGGTCGTTGATGGTGGTGGCGGTGACGACACAGGTGGCGCGCCGCTGCGCATCCACACCTCCGGTGCCCGCCTCTCGGCCGCACGTCTTGCCCCGGGGTCATCTGTGGAGACGGAACCCTCCAACTACCAGCACATCTTCGTGGTGAAGGGCGAGGTTGAGCTCCTCGGCGACGTCTTGTCCGAGGGCGATGCCGCACGGCTCACCGACGCCGGCGCCGTCCGGATCACTGGCCGCGAGCCGGCCGAGGTCCTGGTCTGGGAGATGGACCGCAGTGTCCGCACGGAACCCCGCTGGCGGTGACAACCGGGGGTGGGCGTCCTGCCGCGGCCACTGCCGCTGATTAGGGTGGGGAAGTATCGGGCCGCAACGTACCGCTACCGTGGTCCGACCTCACGTTCTCGGAAGTGAAAGGGTTGACCATCCATGAAGGCAGCACGCTACTACGGCAACAAGGACATCAGGGTCGAGGACATCGACCAGCAGGCGTTGGAGCCGGGCACGGTGCGCATCAATGTCGCCTGGTGCGGCATCTGCGGCACTGACCTGCACGAATACCTGGACGGGCCGATCTTCTGCCCGACCTGCGAAGCCGCCCACCCGATCTCCGGGGAGACCGCGCCGATCACCCTGGGTCATGAGTTCTCCGGTGTCGTCGCCGAACTTGGTGAGGGGGTGGACGATCTGGCCGTCGGTGACCACGTTGTCGTCGAGCCGTACATCATCGGCGATGACGTCGACACCGGACCCGACAGCACCACCTACCACCTGTCGGAGAACATGAACTTCATTGGTCTCGCTGGCCGTGGTGGTGGTCTGTCGGAGAATGTCGTGGTGCGCCGACGCTGGGTGCACAAGATCGCCGACTCGGTGCCGCTGGACGAGGCGGCGCTGATCGAGCCGCTGTCGGTGGGCTTTCACGCCGTGCAGCGATCCGGTCTCACCGAGGAGAACGCTGCCGGGAAGACTGCGATCATCGGTGGTGCCGGTCCGATCGGCCTGCTGACCGCGGCGGTGCTCAAGGCATGGGGCGTGCGCGTGGTCGTCTCGGAGCTCTCGGAGCTGCGTCGGCAGAAGGCGCTGGATTCCGGGGTGGCGGATCTGGCGTTGAACCCGGCGGAGGTGGATGTCGTCGACGAGGTCAAGGCGCTGACCGATGGTGCCGGAGCCGATGTCGCCTTCGAGTGCACCTCGGTGCAGGTCGTGCTGGATACCTTGATGGACGCGCTACGTCCTACCGGTGTGCTGGTGGTCGTGTCGATCTGGGGCCACCGGTCGGACTTCGACATCCACAAGCTGGTGATGAAGGAGATCGACCTGCGTGGCACCATTGGCTACGTGAACTCGCATCCGGCGACGATTGCGCTGGTGGAGTCGGGGAAGATCGACCTGAAGCCGTTCATCACCGGCAGGATCGGGCTGGATGGTCTGGTGGACGAGGGTTTCGACACCTTGATCAACCGCAACGAGACCGCGGTGAAGATTCTCGTCTCGCCGTCTGGAGAGGGACTCTAGACCTCTAGAACGGCACCGCCTGCGCCTCGACCTTCGCCGCTGCGGCCCGGGTCTTCTCCCGATGCTCCAGTCGGAGGGCATTGTGTTCGGTGAGTGCCTTCCTCTTGCGGTGCAGGCGTGTGTCGAAGGTCAGGCAGGCATCGGCCAGGGGGCCGGTGGGGGTGTCGACGACGGTGTGTCCGTCGGCGATGCTGGTCCACCAGCAGGACCCGTCCGGATTGCGGGTGACGTCCCACAGTCCGCGGGTCTTGAGGCTGTGGCAGGCGGGGCACAGTGACTGTTCCGCCCAGGTGGCCGTCTTGCCGCCACCGTCGTACTTGGTGACGTGGTCGATCTGGGCGGTGGCGGCCGGGGCGTCGCAACCGGGGAAGCGGCAGGTGCCGTCGACTCCGGCGATGGTGGCGCGCTGGTGGTCGCTGTTGCGGTAACCCTCGATCTCGCTGTGTCCGGCGATGCACAGGTCGGTGACACGGGCGAGCCACCGCTTGGTGGCCACCCGGTCGAGACCGGTGGACTCCAGGTGGGTTTCGGCGGTGTCGAGGCTTCGGTAGCAGTTCAACGTCACGGAGACATTGCGAGCCTGACCATGAACCAGTTCGGTGAGGGCTTTGGCACGGGTGGTGTCATGTGCGTCGGCCACGGCATCGACGATGCGGAGGAAACCGAGGCCCTCATCGGAGGGCATCGTGATGTGGAAGACGGTACGTTCCGGGGACCGGGTGTCGACGTCGAAGCACAGTTGGGCTTCTGGGGGAGGGACTATGCCGAGCTCCTCCGGGTCGGCAGGTCGCGCCGTAGGCTGGATCCGATCGACGATGTCGGTGACTTTACGGCGCAGTGTCCGGGTTCCTGGCACTGCCTGAGACGGGCGCTGGGGGTAGAGAAGGCCGGCGATCTCGTCCTCCACCTCGAGGCGATGATCGTCGGTGACTCCGAAGAGACAGTCGGCGAGGACCCGGAGGTGCTCGAAGGAGAACGCACCGACCTCGAGGAGCGGACGTAGTTGTTCGTACTTGGAGAGCATGGTGCCGACGTCGCAGTAGGCGATGGCCTTGGACTGCGGGATCGCCAGGGCGGATGCCAGTCGCCGGGCGATGCGCGAGACCTCGTCGCCCGGCTTCGGGGTGACCGACCGGGCAATGCTCAGGTCCGTCTTGTTGATGGTGACCCGTGCTTTCTGGAGCTCGCCGTCGCCGGTCACGGCCCAGTACCCGAACGTGGTGGGCGTCAGATCGTTCTCGAACGAGTAGTCGTATGGATCATGGTACTCGCCGGTGTCGGGATCGAAGTCCATGTACTGGTCCGGGTAGGTCATCGGCTCTTCTGCGGCAACTGCCCCCTCGAGCTCCTCGTTCCACGTGCAGTGGGGGCAGTACATGTCCTCGTGGTCGGGAATTGGGCAGATTACCCCGGTTTCGCCGATATAGATAGTCGACCTGACCCATTCCTCGATCTTCGGCACGTTGACTGGTTCGCGTATCGCTGTGGTCATTTTCGTGGTCCCCTGGGTGATGGTGTTGTGGTGTTCCTGGTGTCCTGCTCCGTTATGTTCACTTGCAATACTACCGATACTGTGTTCGAATGGCAAGAGGAAGTTTTCGACGGGTCGGTGGACTCAGCTACGCGACCATAGGGACCTGGAGAGTGATCCGGACCGGAACGCTGAGGGGAAGGTGAATACGATGGCTCACATGACTGACCCCGCAGCCTCCGCAGCACCCACGACCGTCCCGGTTTTCCTCGACTGCGACACCGGTATCGATGATGCCCTGGCCCTGGCGTACCTGCTGGCCAGTCCGGTCGCCGATCTGGTCGGCGTCGGTTCGGTCCACGGCAATGTCAGCGCAGCTGGCGGCGCGGACAACACCCGACGGCTGCTGGCGATGGCATCGCGTACCGACATTCCGGTGGCTGTCGGAGCGTCCGACCCGTTGGGCGGCACCTTCGCCGGCGGCACGGTGGCGGTCCACGGCGCAGACGGCGTCGGCGGTGTCCGTGACAGACTGCTTCCTGCTGTGCTGCCAGAGGCTGCGGGGGCAGCAGGCTCAGACACGGACGCCGCTGACCTCCTGCTCAGCCTGTCCCACGAGTACGCCGGTGAGCTCCACCTCATCGCCATCGGCCCGTTGACCAACCTCGCCATCGCCCTGGAGCGTGATCCGTCGCTGGTCAAGCGGGTGGCGGGACTGGCCGTCATGGGAGGTGCGGCGACGGTTCCGGGCAACATCACCCCGGTCGCCGAGGCGAATATCGTGCTGGACCCCGAGGCGGCCGAGCGTGTGCTCTCGGCTGGATGGCCGGCGACACTCGTCCCGCTGGACACCACGATGGAGAACACCTTCGAGAAGTCCCATATCGATGCACTCGCGCAGTCGGACGCTCCGCTGATCGCGGCAGTGGGGGAGATGCTGCACTTCTACTCGGGGTTCTACGCCGACATCTACGGCCGGGTGTGCTGTGCCCTGCACGACCCGCTCGCCGCCGCGATCGCCCTGGGGGATGTCGAGTTGGAGAGCGCACCGCGGGTACCGGTCGTCGTCGATGCCACCGACGGGCCCGGACGTGGCCAGACCATCTGCGACCTGCGGCACCAGCGTCCTGCCAATGGCGAGTACGACATCGATGTCGAGGATGCGACGGTGCGGGTCGTCATGCGCAGCGGGGCGGGCTTCCCGGACCTGCTCGCCGAGCGGCTGCTGGGGTGGGGCGGTCGTCAGTAGGGTGGGCGGCATGACCTCCGCCGATACTGCACCCATTCGCACCGCCATCCTCGGGTTCGGACTTTCCGGACGCTACTTCCACGCCCCCTTCCTCGCCGCCGACCCGAACTTCGAGGTCACGGCCGTAGTGACGTCCAACCCGGAACGTCAGGACGCCGCGAAAGAACTGTTCCCGGACGTCCGACTGCTGGATTCCGTGGAGGACGTCTGGAATGCCGACGACATCGACCTGGTCGTCATCGGCACGCCCAGCTCAGAACATGAGGCTCACGTGGACGCCGCGCTCGACGCTGGCAAGCACGTCGTGGTCGACAAACCCTTCGCGGTCAGTTCCGCCACCGGTCGGGCGCTGATCGAGAAGGCGAAGGACAAGGGCCTGATGCTCACCGTCTTCCAGAACCGACGCTGGGACGGGGACTTCCTCACGTTGCAGCGACTGCTGGAGTCCGACGAGCTCGGCGAGATCAACCGGTTCGAGTCCCGCTTCGAGAAGTGGCGTCCGCAGGTCGACCAGTCATGGAAGACCGACAGTACCCACGCGCAGGGCGGCGGCATCCTGTTCGACCTGGGCAGCCATGTCATCGACCAGGCACTGCAGTTGTTCGGTCCGGTCGCCGACGTCTACGCCGAGGTCGAGACGCGCCGGGAGTTCGTGCAGGCGGAGGACGACGTCTTCCTCGCCCTGCGCCACGAGTCCGGGGTGCTCTCGCACCTGTGGATGAGTGCGGTCGCACCCGGTCCGGTACCTCGGTTCCGGCTGCTCGGCGCACGTGGCGGCTACGAATGCTGGGGAGTCGACGGACAGGAAGCCGCGTTGCGTGGTGGCGCCAGTCCGGACGATCCCGGTTTCGGCACCACGCCCGAGGCAGAATGGGGCCGGATCTACGCCGGTGGGGACGGTCAGGCCTGCCCGACGGAGGACGGTGCCTACGGCGACTACTACCGGCGGGTCGCCCAGGCAGTGCGCGGTGAGGGGCCCGCACCTGTGGACCCTGCGGACTCGGTGGGGGTGCTCGAGATCATCGAGCGGGCGATGGCCGAGAATTAAGCCTGCAGCGTGGTGTCCCTGTAGTACCGGCCGTGGTTCTTGACCTGCTTGGAGACATCATGGTCGATGATCCGGGGCAGGGACGAGTGGATCCCCTGGTAGCCGATGGCCTTCTGACCGAGCTGGGCGTAGGTGTAGAGATACTTCAGGACGCCGTCGTTGCTCGACCAGTAGTTGTGGACGGTGCCGGACACCGCTGCGTTCAACGGCGTCCAGTCGCGGTTGGCGCCGATGGCCGCGCCTACCAGGTGGATGTCGCGGATCTTGGTCTGATTCCCGAATCCAGCCAAGGACATGGCGGCAGTGGCCATCACGCGGCCACCGAGACTGTGTCCGACCAGGACGAACTCCTCCTGCTCGGACTTTGCCAGTAGTGCGGCAAGCGCGGTTCCGGTGAGATTCGCGCGGTTGACTGCGGTGTGCCAGGGGTTCTTCAGGAGTGTTCCGGCGGCAAGGACCGGGGCGACCGGGGCGATTGCCTTTGCTGCTTGTTTACTGGCGCGGGCGACGCCCCGGAAAAGGGCGTTCTTCGCGGCCTGGGCACCGAACTGGGTGCTCACCATCGATCCCAGGTGCTTGAGCTCCTTGCTGCCCCAGCTCAGCAGATAGACCGGAGAGTCCGGGTACAGTGCTTCCGTGGCTCCAACGGCGTGACCCCACTCGTTGTTCCCTTCGTTGAGGAACCCACGGGCGATGACGACGGGAACTCCGGCACCGTCGCGGATCTTCTCGATGTCGAAGGAGTCGTCCTCACTCACGTAGCTGCTGACGATCCGGTCTCCGTAGACACCTCCCAGTACCCCTCCGGCGGCGGCGACGACATAGGTGCCGCCGGCCATTCCCAGTCCACCGGCGGCGACGGCCCCGCCACCGAGCGCAGCAAGTCCGGCATTGGTGGCCACGGCTCCGGTGTAGCCCAGGAATTGGGCCCCGACGAAACCACCGACCGCTGGTGCAGCGAGCCAGGCTCCGCTGGCTGCCATGCCGAGAGCGGCGGTACCGAAGGCAAGCCGGGTCGTCCGCTTGGCCAGATCAGGCTTTTCATATCGGACGAGTTCACGCCACTCCGCGATGTCGGAGATGGTGTCATTGGCGCGGGTGAAACTGGCGATGTCGTGTCGGTGCTCGGCACAGTAGGGGACCAGCCCCTTGGTTCCGTTCTCCTTCACAGCCATGCTGCTGCACCCGATGGCTGAGCAGTGGACGGTCGGGACACCGCAGTTGCTGCAGATGTGGATGTCTCGCCAGGTGCCGGACGAAGCGACCTCATGGTGAGTGGTCTCGGTGACGCAGTTCGAGCACCACCCTTCAGTGCTTTCGTCGGTGAGATTCTCGGTCAGCTCGGCGATGGTCTCGGCGGTGGAGATCAGCTCCTTGGCCGCGTCGAGGTGGGATTCCCGGATCTTCTCCCGTTCCTTCCGGGCACGTTCCTCCTCTTCTGCTTCTGCCAAAAGGTCGGCGGCCTTCTGCCGAATGCTCTCTGCCCGACTCCGGTCATCGTCCCTATCGCGCACCTCCATGTCGGAAAGATCGCCGTAGGTCCGTTCGTCGTCCTCCTCCAACGCGATGGCCTGGGCGTATTCGCTGACCGCGCTCCACAGGTTCTGGGCGATCGCGGCATTGTCGGTGAGCATCGCGTCACCGGTGATCTCCGGCTCCGGATCGCCGAGGGTGCCGATGACGGTCACCCGCCGACCTTTCGGGGAACGGACCGTGGCGGTGAAATGTCCGCTCGGATCCTCCGGGTCGAAGCTGACGTAGTCGTCGAGGGCGTTCTTGATCCGTGTCATTCAGCGAGCTTTCTGTGTGAGACTGAGAAATGTGTGCGCAGAGGAACAAAAGCTGTCTCTGAGGGTACTGAAGTCGGGCGCTCACTTGTAGCCAGCATTAAGAACCCTTCCCGGGAACTCTAACCAGCACCCCCATCGTGACCAAAACAGACAACTTGGTCTAGCCTGGTGTGACTGACACCGAACAGGAGAATACCCATGCACACGTCCCGCATCTTCCGCACCCTCGGTGCGACCACCCTCGCCGCCGGTGTGGCCTTCAGCCTCGCCGCCTGAGCCGACGACGAGTCCGACACAGATGACCAGACCATCCGCGTCGCCGCATCGCCAGGACCCTACACCGACCTTTTCCGCGATGGTGTCGCCCCGATCCTCGAGGACGAGGGCTACACGGTGGAGTTCAAGGACTACTCCGAACTCCAGCAGGCCAATATCGCTCTGCACGAGGGCGGCGCGGACCTCAACGTCGACCAGCACACCGCCTACATGGAGGCGTTCAACCGGGATGCCGGGGCCGACCTGGCGTCCCTCACACCGATCCCGACCGTGCCGGCCGGGCTGTTCTCCTCCTCACACACCAGCCTCGACGACGTCGCCGACGGTCATACCGTCTCCATCCCGGACGACCCCTCCAACACCTCGCGTGCCTACCGCATCCTGGTGCAGGCCGGCTGGCTGACGCTGAAACCCGGCACCGATGACACCCAGATCACCAGTGAGGACATCGCCGAGAACCCGCACAACCTGGACATCAACACCGTGGACTCGTCGATCATCCCCCGCTCCATCGACGACGTCGACTGGGCGGTCATCCCCGGCTCCCGGTCCTACGCTGCCGGTACCGACCCGAAGCTGCAGGTCCTCCAGGAGGAGCTGCTGCCGGAGCTGGTGCTCGTCGCCGTCACCCAGTCCGACCAGGTCGACGAGGACTGGGCCCAGGCCGTGACCGACGCCTACAACTCCGAGGAGTTCGCCGAGTTCCTCGACGAGGAGAACAAGGACGGCTACTGGTTCGTTCCGGAGGGTGAATAGTGACCCTCTTCGATGACTCCCTGTCGCTGCTGGAGACGCTCGTCCGCAACGCCTGCGTCAACGACCTCACCCCGGACTCCGGCCAGGAGGTCCGCAACGCCGACAGTCTCGAGGAGTTCTTCGCCGCCGAGATTGCCGCCGGTGCGGTCACCGTGCAACGGCTGGAGCCGCGCCCGGGGCGCACCAGCATCATCGTCACCGTGCCCGGTTCCGACCCGGACGCCGAACCGCTGACCTTCCTCGGGCACACCGACGTCGTCCCGGTGGACGCCGCCCACTGGACCCGTGACCCCTTCGGTGCCCAGATCGAGGGAACCGGTGTGGACGCCCGGATCTACGGTCGTGGCACCGTCGACATGCTCGGCCTCACCGCCCCGATGGCCGTGGTCACCCGCGACGTCGCCCGGGAGGCGCTGGCGGGGCGTCCTCCCCGTGGGACGCTGACCTTCGTCGGTGTCGCCGACGAGGAGGCCCGCGGCGGACTCGGGGCGAAGTGGCTGTCCACCGAGCACCCGGAGGTGCTCGACTGGCGCAACTGCATCTCCGAGATGGGTGGCAGCCACCTGCCCGTCACCGATGGTTCGGACGCTGTGGTGGTCACCGTGGGGGAGAAGGGGGCGGCGCAGCGTCGGCTGCACGTCACCGGCGAACCCGGCCACGGGTCCCAGCCGTGGGGACGCGACTTCACCATCGCCAGGGTCGCCGAGGTCGCCCGCCGCATCGCTGCGATCACCCCGGACGTCTCCCGCGACCCGTTGTGGTCCGGCTTCGTCGACGGCTTCCGCTTCTCCCCGGAGATCCAGGACGCCCTGACCAGCGACCCCACCGAGGACGACTACCTGGCCTTCGGTGAGCTGGCCCGCTACGCCCATGCGGTCTCCCACCTCACCTTCTCACCCACGGTGCTCACCGCAGGCAAGGCGATCAACGTGCTGCCGAGTTCCGCCTACCTGGAGCTGGACATCCGTACCCTGCCGGGCCAGAGCGACGAGGACGTGGACGCCGAGCTGCGCCGCGCCCTGGGCGACCTGGCGGAGGAGGTCAGGTTCGAGCGGCTGATCTGCGAGCCGGCCGAGGTCAGCCCGACCGACTCCCCGCTGTACCAGGCGATCGCGGAGACAGTCGGGGAGGTCTTCCCGGACGCTGCGGTGGTGCCGATCCTCTCCGCCGGTGGTACGGACCTGCGCTTCGCCCGTCGACTCGGTGGTGTGGGCTACGGCTTCGCGCTGACCGCCCGGGAGCGGACCCTGGCAGACATGAACGCCGAGCTGCACAGTCACGACGAACACCTCTACCTCGAGGACCTCCGTCTGACCGTCGAGGCCTACCGGTCGTTGGTCGCCCGCTTCGTGGGCTGACTACTCGACCACTGCGACCAGGAGCCGGGGAACAGGGCGAGGTCGATGTCGACGGTGGACGCCGCGGCGACGAGGACGGCCGCCGACACCCCGGAACCGCAGTAGGCGCCGGAGACCGGATCGTCGTCCCCCGCCACAACGCCGAGGCGGGTGAAGACCTCGCGCAGCTTCTCCGCCGGCAGGAACCGGCCGTCCTCGTCGAGCACCGTGGGCGAGGGCAGGTTCGCCGCGCCGGGGATGTGCCCGGCCACCGGGTCGATCGGCTCAGCCTCCCCGCAGTAGCGCTCCGGTGCCCGGGCGTCGAGCAGGACGCTGACCTCCCCGGTGTGTGCGGCCTGCTCCATGGTCAGCACCCGTCGCGCCCCGTCGTACAGGTCATCGTGGGGGACGGTGACGCTCCCCGGGGCCGGGGTCCGCCCCGGACCGGTCTCCACCTCGCCGCCCCTGGCCTGCCACGCCGACCATCCTCCGTCGAGGATCCGGACGTCCTGCAGCCCCGCGGCGGTGAGCACCCACCAGGCACGGGAGGCCCCCGAGGCCTGGGCATCGTCGTAGACCACGACTGTGTCGCCGTCGTTGACACCGAGTGCGCGCAGGGACTCCTGCAGGGCCGGTCCCGTCGGTAGCGGGTGGCGGCCACGGTTGGGGACGCTGTGGTCGCTGAGCTGCGAGTCCAGGTCGAGGTAGAGCGCGCCGGGAATGTGGCCGGCGGCGAAGTCGTCGCGTCCGTCCGGCTTCTGCAACGTCCACCGGACATCGAGGAGGACGGTCCCGTCCAACCGGGCGGCAAGGTCATCGACGGTGATCAGGGTCATGGGTCTGTTCTCCCTAAGGAATCGCGGAGGATGTCGACGGCCTTCGCCCCGACACCGTGCCAGGATGCGACCTCGTCCAGTGAGTACCCGGACAGGTCAGCCAGCGAGGTGACCCCGTGGGACACCAGCGCCTTGGTCGCCGGATTGCCGATCGCCTTCGGCAGGTCACCGACCTCCCCAGCGACCGCTGATTCGGCGGCGATGAGAGGTGCAGCCAGGTCGTCCGGCGCGGCGGTGAGGAAGGCCTGACGGACCAGGTGGTTCGACTCCATGCCGTTGAGGTCGGCGAGGACAGAGGTGGAGTCCGGGAACAGCGTCAGGGTCGCGGACGCCCCCTTCCCGGTCACGGTCGCGAAGACGGTCCCGCGCACCGTGAACGTCCCCTGGGTCTCCTCAACCTCGGGGAGGGTCAGGGCTGCCTTGCGGATCTGTGCCGGGGTGGTCATGTCACCGAGGGTAGCGTCGGACTGCTGCGGCGACATCGTGGGCGCGCACCCCGGCCCGGTGACCCGGGTGTCTTCCCGGTCGGGACACCAGGTCAGGTAGGGTGCGGAGGGCCTCGCTCAGCGGAGTTGAGCCGTCGAGCGAGAGCCGTTCCAGTGCCGCGGCGATGGTCGACGTCTGGGAGGCGTCGACCAGCTGGCTGCAGGCGGACAGGTCGATCTCGGTGTCGCCGACGCGGATGCTGTGCAGCCCCTTCGCCTGCGGTGGGCGGGGGCTTTTCCGTTCATTCCGTCCCCGTCCGTCCGACAGGAAACGGGTGGCCGGCGGGACCTGAGGGGCGGGCATGGTGAAGGGCTCGCTGTCGGTGCTGGCTTCGGCAAGCTCCCGGGCACGGTCGGTGATGTCGACGGGGTGATAGGCGTCCAACATGATCACCGTGTCGGCGACGTCGATGAACATCCCGGACCCGCCGGCGACCAGCACCGTGGACACGCCGTGGTCCTCCCACAGGGAGCGCACCCGGTCGACCAGCGGGGTGATCGGTTCCTTGGCCGAGGGCACCAGGCGACGCATCCGGTCGTCGCGGATCATGAAGTTCGTCGCCGAGGTGTCCTCGTCGATGAGCAGGCAGGACGCTCCGCCGTCCAGGGCCTCGACAAGACCGGCGGCCTGGGAGGTTGATCCGGAAGCGTTGGTGGTGGAGAAGTCGTTGGTGTCCGCACCGCCCGGGAGGTCGTGGAGGAAGGCGGAGATGTCGACGTCCGACACCGGGCGTCCGTCCTCGGCACGCAGGGAGACCGCGTCGTCGACGGCGACGGCGAACTCGCGTCCGTCCCCGGCGACGTGGTTGTAGATCCCCAGTTCCAGAGCCTTGAGCAGGGTGGACTTGCCGTGGTACCCGCCACCGACGATGAGGGTCACCCCGCGGGGCACGCCGAGACCGGTGAGCCTGCGTCCCGAGGGTAGGTCCACGGTGTGGCGCAGGGAATCCGGGGCGCAGAAGGGGACGGCATGGCGTCGGGGACGCTGCGAGTTCCCGGCCGCCCGCGGCAGCACGGAGCCGTCGGCGAGGAACCCGACGAGGCCGGCGTCGGCCAGGTGATCGCGGAGGAACTCCTGGTCCCGGTACAGTTCCACGGCGGCGGCCAGGTGGTCGTGGTCTGCGGAGGAGAGGTCGAGCAGGGCGTCCTGGATGACCTCGGGGAGGATGTCGCAGAGCAACGTGGCTGCGGCGCGTCCGCGGATGCGGCGGCCCTGGGCGGGCAGCGCGACCTGCAGGCGGACGTGCAGCTCGGCATCAGCACCAACACCGTCAACCACCACACTGGCGCGGTCCAGAACCTGCTGGCCAGGGGTGTCGATGGCGAGGAAACCGGCCGACTTCCCGCCTCGCGGGTTGGCCGCGGCGATGGCGGTGGCGAGGCGTCGGGTGAGATGGTCGCGGAGGGGGACGTCCCCGTCGAGCAGGTTGGGGTCGATGCCCGTGGTGCGGAACGGGAGGCTGACCTGGATCAACGACGGCGGTGCGAAGGGGTCCGCCTGGACCCGGTCGATGCTCAGCCGCAGTGGATCACCAGACGGGGTGTGCAGGGTGTGGCTGCCGCGCAGGCGCTTGTAGCCGCCGTACCCGGAACCGTCGAGGTCTCTGAGGAGGTGGTCGAGTCGTTGCATGACCCCCGCGATCCTACGCGACCCTACCTGTGCGGCGACCACCCGAGCTTCGGCGCCAAAGAGCCGGCGATGTCGCCGAGGATCTGCAGGTAGTCGTCCCGTTCGAAGTCGAAGGGCAGGGCGAAGGCGACCTCGTCGATGACCTGGAAGGCCGAGAGGTTGTTCAGCTGCTCGGCGATCTGCTCGGAGGTGCCGATGAGGTCGGGGGCGGTGATCATCTTCTTCGGCCCGAATGCCTGGACCCGTCCCACCCCGACATCCTTACGGTGCTGGACGTAGGCCTCGTAGCGGCGCTTCTGGTCTTCCGTCGCGGAGTCGGTGGGGATGACCACCAGGCCCTGGGAGATACGCGGCGTGCCACCGAGGACGTCGCGGTAGTGGGAGCGGTAGAGGTCGAACTGGGAGCGCTGGTTCTCGTCGAAGTCCTCGCTGGTCTCCGCGGAGATCACGCTGGAACTCAGCAGGTTCAGACCGCTCTCGGCGGCCCACTGGGTCGAGGCCCGCGAGCCGGAGCCGTACCACAGGCGGTTGACCAGCCCTTCGGCGTGCGGCTGGACCCGGTTGGTGAACTCCTCGGTGTTCTCGATCGTCTCGAAGGACGCCACCTCGTCGCCGCGGACGGCCTGAACCAGACGGTCCACCCGGCGCTTGGAGAAGTCCTCGGCCTCGGCGGTGTCCGGGTAGAGGGCGTCCTTCCAGCCGTCGTAGCGGAAGGGGGTGCCGACCGAGACCCCGGGATTGAGTCGGCCGCCGGTGAGGAGGTCGACGGTGGCCATGTCCTCGGCCAGACGCAGCGGGTTCTCCGGCCCCAGCGGGGTGACCGCGGTGCCCAGGTCGATGCGGCTGGTGCGTTGGGACGCAGCGGCCAGGACGGTCATCGGGGAGGTGATGCCGTGCTGCATGTGGCGGTTGCGCAGCCAGGCGCTGTCGAATCCGAGCTTCTCGCCGTACTCGATGATGTCCAGGGTGTCCTCGATGCCGGTCGCCGGGTCGGCGGGGTCGAAGGTTCCGATGGTGAGGAAGCCGAGGCGGCGCAGCGGGAGGGTGGTGTCGGTGCTCATAAGTCCATGATAGACGTATGTGGTTGACGTGTCACCTTAATTGGAAGCCGGCCTTCTCCAGGATGCGTCGCAGCAGGTGACGTTTCGTTTTCGTCGCCGCCGTCCCGGACATCCGGTGCAGGGTCTGCGCCGACCACTGCGGGTGCGAACCGTAGCGGGAGAAGTAGTCTTCCAGGGCGTCGTCGTAGTCGGCGAGCAGCCGGGTGCGCTCGGCCTGGCCCGCTGCGTCCTCCCGACGGTTGTAGCGGTCATGGTGGACGAACAGTTCCCGGGGTAGGCGTGGCTTGACCCCGGCATTCTCCGCCGGGTCGCCCCAGCCCACCGCCAGGCCGAGGAAGGGGACCACCGTCTCCGGGATGTCCAGGATCTCCTGGACCTGCGCGATGTCATTGCGCAGCGAGCCCAGGTAGACCGTTCCCAGGCCGAGGGACTCGGCGGCGACGACGGCGTTCTGCGCGGCAATGCCGATGTCGAGGGCGGCGAGCATCGGCTCGTCCAGGTACTCCAATGCGCCCAGGTCGTGTGGCGGCCGGGAGGAGACGCCGTGGACCTCCTCGGTTGCTCCGTTTTCGCCGTCCTCCGCAGCCCGCGCGGCCTCGCGTTCGGCGAGGAAGCGGTGCTGGGAGAAGTCGATCAGCCACACCAGCAGCACCGGGGCGGTGGCGACATGGGAGGACATCCGCTTGCCGATCGAGGCGATGGCCTGCTTGATGGCAGCATCCCGCACGGCGATCACCGAGACCACCTGCTTGTTCGAGGAGGTCGCCGCCGACTGTGCGGCGGCGATCATCGTGTTCAGCGCGGTCTCGTCGACCTCCCGGTCCAGCCAGAGGCGCACCGAACGGTGGTGCAGCAGGGTGTCGACGGTCTCGTTGGACGCCACTGTCCAGTCCTGGTCGCGGCCGTAACGGGTGGACAGGGCAGAGCGCGTATCACTCATGAATCCACGTGCCAGACCAGGTCAGGGTCGGTGGCGCCGCGCAGTTCCTCGAGCTTGGCCCGGATCCCGGTCTCCAGACCCTCGAACTCGTCGTCCCAGACCTGCGCACCGTCCACCCCGTCGACGACGGCGCACCAGGTGCCCTCGTCGCGGACCACGGTGACCTCAAAAGAGTTGTTCAGCATGGCGCCCATCCTAACCACGTCCGCCTAGCCCAGGTGGTTGTCCGTCACCCATCTGGACAGGGAATGCCGGTTGGCCTGCTGGGTCTTGCGCAGCACATTGGAGACGTGGGTCTCCACCGTCTTCACCGAGATGAACAGCCGCTGCGCCATCTCCCGGTAGGTGTAGCCACGGGCCAGCAACCGCAGCACCTCCTTCTCCCGGGGCGTCAGGGACGACAACATCGACTCATCGGCGTCGTCCGGCAGCGGGGTGGGTTCGGCAGGATCCTCCGGTTCCGGTGCATCCGAGGCAAAGGCGTCCAGGACATAGCCGGCCAGGCGAGGGGAGAAGACCGCGTCGCCGGAATCGACGCGCAGGATACTGTCGACCAGTTCCTTCCCGTCGATCGACTTGGTGACGTAGCCGCGCGCCCCGCCGCGGATCAGACTGATCACGTCCGTCGGATCGTCCGACACACTCAGGCCCAGGAACTGCGGCGGCTCGCCGGCGGCGGCAGCGTCGAGCACCTGCTGCAGTACCGCAAGCCCACCGCCGTCGGGCATGTGGACGTCCAACAGGACCACCCGCGGCGCGGCACCGGCGATGCCGCTGACCGCCTCGGCCACCGACCCAGCCTCGCCGACGACCTCGACCTGGAGGTGGGCGTCCAGCTCAGCCCGGACCCCGGTCCGGAACATCGAATGGTCGTCGACGAGGAACACCGGTACCGGGTGGGACGGTTCGATCGTCACGGGGCGGATCCTTCCAGTCGCAGAATGACCTCGGTGCCGAAATCACCGCTGTCGATCTCCACGGTACCGCCGACCCGTTCCATCCGGTCGAGGATCGAGGTACGCACCCCCTGCCGGTCCGTCGGGATCTGATCCACGGAGAAGCCCGGCCCCCGGTCGCGCACGAACACCTCCAGGGCATCCCCGCTGATCTCCAGGTACACGTTGACCTCGGAACACCCGGAGTGCTTCGCGGCATTCACCATCGCCTCGCGGGACGCCAGCAGCAGGGCGGTGTCGGCCTCGGTGGCTTCCCGGTCGTCACCGACGATCACCGGACGGATCTGCACGCCGAAGGTATCCTCCACCTCGCCGCAGGCCACCCGCAGGGCACCGGCCACCGTCTTGGTGCGCACCGATTCCTCCGGGGCGAACAACCACTGGCGTAGCTGACGCTCCTGGCTGCGGGTGAGCTGGGCGATCTCCGGGTCGTGCGACTTCTTCTGGATCAGGGTGAGGGTCTGCAGCACCGAGTCGTGGATCCGGGCGGCGATCTTCGCACGTTCCTCCTCCGCGGCGCGTTCCCGGGCGTTCGTGCTGGCCATCGACCACAGCCGCAGCCACAGCGGGATCAGCACCACGACCAGGCCGAGGATCATGGCGACCGCGGCGACGACCGCCGGCAGGATCACCTCGGCGCCGTTGGCGCTTCCGCTGCCACCACCGATGCCGAAGATGGTGAAGCCGATGCCGACGACCAGCAGCACCAGGCCACCGACCAGACTGGCCCACTGCACCAGGCCCGGGGTGCGCCCGGTGACGACGCCCGGTCCGAAGGTCCGCCACACCAGGAACACACCGCCGGCCAGCAGTACCACACTCACCGCCACCTGCGGGCGGGTCGCCGCGCCGGCGGCCATGAACACCACCGAGAGCAGCAGGAAGAGCCAGTCCAGGCCGATCCGTGGTCGGTTGACGATACTGGGGGATGTTCCGCGGGCAGCCATGGAGGCACGGGCGGCCGCCGGAACCGCCTCGTCGGGCGACGATGTCCGCCCGGTGAACACCCACAGCGCACCATAGGCCACCAGGCCGAGACCGGCGACGGCGTTGAGCAGGGCGAACACCAAGCGCACCGCGGTGAGGCGCACGCCCAGGTGTGCGGCGACACCGGTGCACACCCCGGCGAGCATCCGGCCCTCGTCCACGCGGAGCAGCTCCGGGGCGGGTGGGGCTGGATCTGGCCGGGCACCAGGCAGGGACACGGGGGTCGGGGACATGTACCCCACTGTGCCAGGTGGTGCGGACACCCGGTATCGGGGATGACCCTGAGATGAAAGTCCGGGTACGGATTCAGGGCCATCCCCGATGTGGTTTGCTGGTCACACATCAAGAATGAGAGCCATGAGCCACAACACCCAGTCCACGAGCCCCGGCTCCCGGGGCACCTTCGAATTAACCATCCGCGACATGTGGGCCACCCGGCCCGTGCGCTTCCCCCGCAGCCAGTCGCCGCGGACCTGGTTCTTCGGCGTCTGCGAAGGCATCGCCGTGCGCTACCAGATCTCCCCGGTGCTGGTCCGCCTCCTGTTCGTCCTGCTCGCCTTCACCGGCGGCATCGGCGTGTGGGTCTACGGCGCGGCCATCCTGCTCTTCCGCCGCTACTCGGTGCCGAAGACCCCGCTGGAGGTGCTGCTGCGCAGCGAGCGTGACCCCCGCTACGACGAGGACCGGTCCATCGCCATCGGCACCCTCATCGTCGGCGCGGTATTCCTGCTGTTCGGCGGACTCTTCAGCGGCGGCGTCACACTGGCCGGCCTGATCGTCTCCGTCGGTGTCACCGGTGTGATCTGGTGGCTGCTCTACGAGCGCACCCCGGTCGCACCTGCCGGTCTGATGGCCGGGGACCGTGACAGTTCCCCGGTGCAGGAGACCCCGACAGCCCCGTCGGCCCCGACGGTGAACCTGACCGACATCGACACCGCCGAAGGCTTCGAGGAGTCCGACGTCCAACGTCAGCAGCCGCCGTCGTGGGATCCGCTGGGCACCGCGCCCTTCGCCTGGGACCTGCCGGACCCCGGCATCCCGGAGGACGAGGAGCCGCAGACCTTCACCGCCGCACCCAAGAAGAAGAAGCGTCGGGGTCTGAAGGTCCTGCTGGTCGGTGTGATCGTGGCGATCGTGCTGGCGATCTCCGGAGCCTTCGGCGCACTGTTCTCCAACTGGGGAGGAGTCTCCAGTTACGATGGTGGTGACTACAACGGCACCATGGTCGGTGACAGCCGCCCAGTCGAGGACCTCGACGGCAGCCGCAGCGTCAACTACACGATGAGTTCCCAGACCATGGACTTCGAGGAGACCGCCGTCACCGGTGACAGCACCATCGACCTGACGACGACGATGAGCTCGGTCGTCCTCCAGTTCCCGGAACGCACCGACGGTGACTCCTACGTCCTCGACCTCAACTGCGACAGCCTGACCATGAGTGACGTCGACTGCAGGACGATGGACGGCACCGTCGTCGAGGGGAACAGCAGCAATGACAGCGACACCCGCCACACCCTCACCGTGAACGTCACGGCGACGATGTCGGACGTCACGTTCGGGCAGGCCGCCTGACTCGGGCCGGCGTCAGCCGGCGACCGGCTGGGTGGGCACATGCACCGCCGCCCTGTACTGCGCATCAAGTCGCAGCAGCAGGGCGGTCAGCTGTGTCGCGGCCACCGCCGGGTGCTCCGGGTGCCACTGCACCCCGGTCAGTGGGGCGTCACGGTGGACGACCGCCTCGATGACACCGTCTGCGGCGTGGGCGACAGCGTCCAACCCTGTGACTTTGTCCGCTAAATGGCGTGA
>NZ_JBQQOC010000025.1:0-36279 GCF_052264515.1 Candidatus Corynebacterium faecigallinarum | reverse complement strand
GGGGGTGGGCTTGTAGAAGTGGCGCGTGAAAGAGATTTCGTAGCCGATCTTCGTTTTGGATTGGTCGATCCATGCGTCCGGTGCGTAGGGCAGCACTTCGCGGCGGAAGAACGCTTCGATCCCGTCCGCGTGCTCACCTGCGGGTTCAGTGAGTGGCACCTGCTCGGTGTCGCGGAGCTCAGTGTCAGGCTCATACTCGACCACGCGGGTGCGTCCGTCGATGGTGGCCTCGTAGCGTCCGTGGAGTGGGTCGAGCTTCGCGGCGTAGGGCAAGACCTTCTTGATGACCGGTGGGGCAGACTCGTCGCGGATGCCTTCTTTGAGCTTCTTGATCTCGGCCGCCTTGTAGACTCGGTGCGGGTCGATTCCGGCGATGCGGAGTGGGCGTTCAACGGTGATCTTCGAGTAGCCGAAGTCCACCCCGTCGAAGACCTTCGAATGGTCCGAGTCGGCTGCCTGGTCGAAGGCCTTGAGTGTGGCGAGTACCCGATCGGCGTCGGCACTGCTGATCTCGACGCCCTTCTCTCCCAGGTTCTTCCGTAGCGGAGTGAACCAACTGGTGGCGTCAATCAGCTGGATTTTGCCGCGACGGCGTTCCTCTTTGCGGTTGGTGATCACCCACACGTAGGTTGCGATACCGGTGTTGTAGAACATTTTAAGAGGCAGGGCGATGATCGCCTCCAACCAGTCGTTCTCAATGATCCACCGGCGGAAGTTGCTCTCACCTTGCCCGGCGTCACCGGTGAACAGCGATGAACCGTTGTGCACCGAGGCGATGCGAGAACCAAGCTCAGTGCCCCGCTTCATCTTCGAGATAAGGTTGGCCAGGAACATGAGCTGTCCGTCGCTGGACCGGGTGACCAGCGAGTAGTCCGCGTCTCCATCGTGGGTGACGACGAACCGCGGGTCAATGACATGGGCCTTCCCACCAAGTCGTTCCAGGTCAGTCTTCCAGCTCTTGCCGTAGGGCGGGTTAGAGAGCATGAAGTCGAACTCTTGGCCAGCGAACGCATCGTTGGACAGGGTCGACCACTCAGGGCCGCCCACAAGGTTGTCCGCCGCCTGGCCGTCGCCCTTGAGGATGAGGTCGGCCCTCGCGATGGCGTAGGTCTCGGCGTTGATCTCCTGCCCATACAGGTACGTGGAGATCTGCCTGCCCAACGGCTCGGTGAGCTGCTTGAGCGTCTCCTCAGCGACAGTAAGCATACCGCCAGTGCCCATCGCCCCGTCGTAGAGACGGTACGTTCCCGAGGGAATTCGGTCAGCGATCGGCTCGAACATGAGGCGGGTCATCAACCGCACCGCGTCGCGTGGCGTCCAGTGCTCACCCGCTTCCTCGTTGTTGTCCTCGTTGAACCGGCGCACCAACTCCTCGAACACCGTGCCCATGCCGTGGTTGTCCAGGCCCCTCGGGGAAAGGTCGAGGTCGGGCGAGCAGAACTTTTCAATGAGTGCTCCTAAGACATCGGCTTTCGTGAGCTTTGGAAGCTGGTGACGAAGATCAAAGTTCTCGATGATCTCCTGCACATTTGGCGAGAACCCGTCGAGGTACGCTTCGAAGTTCTGACGAAGCCGAGTCTTGTTGGCCGTGCTCCGCAGATCCTTGAAGGTGAAACCTGACGTGTTGTAGAACGCTTGCTTCGCTGCATCGCGCAGCGGGGCATCCTGATCGACGATGCCGGCGTCGTCGAGGAGCCTCTTCATCTCCATCACCGCGTCTCGGGTCGGCTCCAGCACGGCATCCAGGCGCCGCAGCACGGTGAACGGCAGGATCACGTCGCGGTACTTGCCGCGCACGTACAGGTCGCGTAGAACGTCGTCGGCGATGCCCCAGATCAGTGAGACGATCCTGGCATGGTTGATGGAGTCGTGGGACAATGCGGGTCTTTCGTCTCGTACGGCAGCTGTTAGGCAGAGCTACAGCCGCAGCTCAAGAACACGGACCGCGACAACTCTCACCAGCGAGTACTGTACACGTACGATCGGACGCCAACCGAGTACCGCCGCATCATGGATGACCGTGAGCACAGGTTCTCCCCGGAGAGCTACCTACCATCAGCCGACGAACTCCGACCGATCGATGCCACACGCATCCACCCATCCCACCGGCAGTCGCCAAGGCCGACAGTTCGCGACCCCCACTGCCCGAAACCGCTCGGGATTCCTGAGCCTCCCCGCCCCAGCCACCTATGAAGGGGACTCCCACCCGCAACTCCCCAACTGTCAGTTTTTGCACCACCGCTCCTCCGGGCAACCAAAAACCGGAGGTCACAAACCCTTTCGAGTTTGTGACCTCCGGTCCGTGCGGTTCGTGAACCGCTCACTGTGGGCGAAGGGGGACTTGAACCCCCACGTCCCTAAGGACACTGGCACCTGAAGCCAGCGCGTCTGCCATTCCGCCACTCGCCCGTGGCATCATTCACTGTATCGCTACAGCGACGACGTGGGTTGCGTCTGCAACGCAGATTACTCTAGCACTGGCCCCAGACTCACACAAAACCCCAGGCCACAGCCATATTCGGTAGCCAACATCGACGTACCGACCGCCTCGCGCAGGTCACGCGACCGCAGCGCTACACCCACCACAGCTCCCCCCGAACGCAAACCGGACTCGCCGACGTCCAGCTAGTTCACAGGGAAGCTCCGTATAGTAGGCCGACAACGTGGGAGCACTGCGCCCCCGGGGGACAGCACACTCCCAACAACACGACATGCAACCGCATGAGCAAGAACCACCGTCCACACAACGCGACCAGGAAGGAAGGCGACAGCGCCGATGGATCTCTTCGGACGAATCCGCAAGATCGACAGCTCCCTCCAGCGCGGCCTGGACAACGGCTTCGCCCGCGTCTTCGGCGGAGAGGTTGTCCCCGCCGAGATCGACGAGCTGCTCAAGCAGGAGGTCGAGGACACCCTGATGGAGAACCGTCAGGGCGCGGTCCTGGCGACCTCGAACTTCACCGTCCACGTCTCCCCGCGCGACCACGAGGCCCTGCTGGAGAAGAACCCCGACCTCGCCGACGAGCTCCGCGGTCGTCTGCAGCGCTTCATCCGCAACGAGGGCTGGCAGAACGCCCACCCGGTGTCCGTCACCCTGGTCAGCGATGATGACCTGCACACCGGGCAGCTGAAGTCCCGCTCCACCTTCGATCCGCCGGCGGCCCCGCAGGAGAAGCCGGCGCCGAAGGAGGCCCCCGCCCCGGACAACGCCTCCGGTTTCGGACGCTCCGGCGCGTCGGACGGCCCCGCCTGGTCGGCGGGCAGCGCTTCCCGCGCCGCAGGAGCAGCCGGTGCTGCCGGCGCGGCCGCCGCCGGTGCCGGTACCGGTGCGGGCGCCTCCGCCAACCCGCTGGTCGGACTCGCCCAGCCGTCGCAGTCCGAGCAGGCCGCCCAGCAGGCCCAGCAAGCCCTCCAGAACCAGCAGGCCCCGTCCGCCGAGGGCTGGGGCGCCCCGCAGCCCGCCGCCGAGCCAGCCAAGCCGGCCACCGCAGCAGGTGCCGCCAGCGCCGCGGGCGCCGCGTCCAACCCGTCCTACCCCGGCACCGAGGTCATCTCGCACGTCCCGTCCGACCCGGTGCGCACCGGCGACCAGGCGAACGGTGCCGCCGCAGCCGGCCAGGCTGCCCCGCCGCAGACCACCGTCACCCTGCTGCTGCAGGACGGCTCCGCCCGCAGCTACGTGCTGCAGGTCGGCGAGAACGTCATCGGACGCGGCAACGCCGTGGACTTCCGCCTGCCCGACACCGGTGTCTCCCGGCAGCACGCCGAGATCGCCTGGGACGGTTTCGACGCCGTGCTCACCGACCTGAAATCCACCAACGGCACCACCGTCAACGAGATCCCGGTGGAGAACTGGCTGCTCGCCGACGGCGATGTCGTCACCATCGGGCACAGCGAGATCGAAGTTCGGTTCACCTGAGGGACCCTCGACCGGGTAGATTCAGCCGGTAGGATCTGACCACGCCCCACCCGGACCATTGAGGAGATGACAACCCATGCAGACGACGCTCGTGCTGCTCGCGAAGATCGCCCTGCTCGTCGTGCTGTGGCTGTTCATTCTGCTGGTCATCCGCGCCCTGCGCCGTGACCTCTCCGCCGCCAATGTCGGCACTGTCAGCGGCCCCGGCGGCTACGCCGCACCCGCAGGTGCCGCCGCACCGCCAGCACAGGGCGGACGTGGCTTCCGCCGCGCCGCCGCACCGACATCCCTGGAAGTGACCTCCGGCCCACTGACCGGAACCACACTCAACCTGCAGGGATACCAGGAGGTCACCATCGGACGCTCCTCATCGTCCACCCTGGTCCTCGAAGATGACTTCGCCTCCGGCTCCCACGCCCGCCTGCTCAACCGGGGCGGCACCTGGTACCTGGAGGACCTCGACTCCCGTAACGGCACCTTCCTCAACGGGCAGCGCATCGACCAGCCCGAACAGCTCGCCGCCGGACAGGAACTGCGGATCGGGCAGACTACCGTGAGGATGGACGCATGACGGACGCCCCGCAGCCGGGCCGCCTCGCCCTGGACTTCACCGCCCGCTCCGACCGTGGGCTGGTGCGCAGCAACAACGAGGATTCCGCGGTCGCCGCACCGAACCTGCTCGCCCTCGCCGACGGCATGGGTGGCCACGCCGCCGGTGAAGTCGCCTCCGAGCTGATGGTCACCGCCCTGTACTCCCTGCAGAACACCATGTCGCAGGGGGTGGAGATTCCGCGTGAGCAGATGCTGACCATGCTCGCCGACGCCATGGACGACGGCAACCGTGACATCGCCTCCCACGTCGAGGACAACCCCGCCCAGGACGGCATGGGCTGCACCCTGACCACCCTGCTCTTCGACGGCGAATCCGTCGGGGTCTGCCACGTCGGTGACTCCCGCGGCTACCTGCTGCGCGACGGGGAACTGACCCAGATCACCAAGGACGACACCTTCGTCCAGTCGCTGGTCGACGAGGGCAAGCTCGCCCCGGAGGACGTCTCCAGCCACCCGCAGCGTTCGCTGATCCTCAAGGCCCTGACCGGACGCCCCGTCGACCCGACCCTGGAGCTGCGAGAGGCCCGCGCCGGTGACCGCTACCTGCTGTGCTCCGACGGCCTGTCCGACCCGGTGAGCTTCGAGACCATTCAGGACGTCCTGCGCACCGGCACTCCCGATGAGGCCGCCACCTCCCTGATCAACCTCGCGCTGCGTGGCGGTGGCCCGGACAACGTGACCGTCGTCGTCGCCGATGTCGTCGATGTGGATGCTGCCGTGGCAGCTGCCGAGGCCGGGGACGCCCCCACCCCGACCCTGCCGACCGGCCCGGTCCTCGCCGGTGCGGTGAATGCAGCCGCCCCGGAACTGCCCCGTCCGGACACCTCGGCTGGTCGTGCCTCTGCGGTGCAGATCATCCAGCGTCCCGCCGCGGCCAAGGGTGGTTCCGGTACCGGCACCGTCGCTGCCGACGGTGTGGACGGTGATGCCGGTGCCGATGGTGCCGGCAGTGGGGACGCTGCCGCCGGTCCCGGTGGTTCGGGACGCCACGGCCGCCGACGTGGCCTGTTCATCGCCCTGGCCGCCGTCCTGGTGCTGGTCGTCGCCGCCGGCGGCACCATCTGGTGGGTCCGGGACTCGCTGAACCAGTCGTACTTCGTGGCAGTCGCTGCGGCAGCGGACCGTCCGGCACCGGCGACAACCACCGCCAGTGAGACCGAGGACGCCAGCGAGGCACCCCGGACGTCCGGCACTGCGGCTGCGGACCCCAGCGAGGCCGCGAACACCGCTGACGCGGCAAACCGGGCCGACGGTGCCGACACTGCGTCACCGTCCGGCTCCGAGGAGGCCGATGCCACCGCGGCGGAGAACACCCAGAGTGCCACGCCGATCATCATCTACCAGGGCTCCCCGGGCAGCATCCTGGGCGTCTCGACCCAGAGCGCCTACCAGGAGATCTGCCTCGACGAGCGTGGTCAGGTCAACATGCTGCCCGCCGGCAGCGACGACCCCTGCCACCGGTTCTCCACCGCTGACCTGACCCCCGCGGCCCGCGGCACCCTCGACAACCTGCCCACCGACTCCTACGAGGAGGTTCAGAAGCAGGTCCGACGACTCTCCGAGCAGACCCTGCCGCCGTGCGTGACCCGCGGAACCTCTGACGACAACAGCCGCAACAGCAACGGCGGCGGCAACTCGTCCGGATCGTCCAGGTCCTCCGATGATCCCTCCGACCTCACGACACCAGGAGTCTCCTGCCGGGAGGTGAACTGATATGTCGGCACGCTCCGCCGTCGCCTCCGCCACCAGCCGCACCGCCGAGCGGGTCACCGCCCGACCGCGCGGGGTTGAGCTCGGCCTGCTCATCGCCTCCGGCGTGGTGCTCGCCGTCGCCCTGGTCGCCCTGCAGCTGTCCCTGGGCAACGACCTGACCTGGGACGTCGCCATCATCGTCGGCGGCTACATCCTGGTCTTCGGGCTGGCTCACCTGGTGCTGTGCCTGAAGGCACCGAACGCCGACCAGATCATGCTGCCGGTCGCGGCCATGCTCAACGCCATCGGCCTGGTGATGATCTACCGGCTCGACCTGGCCATGGACATGTCCCTGTCGAACTCGCAGATGATGTGGACGGTCATCGCCGTGGCCTGTTTCGGCGCGGTGATGTGGTTCATGAAGTCCCACACCACGCTTCAGAACTACGCCTACCTGCTCGGCCTCGGCGCGCTGGTCCTCTCGGCCCTGCCGATCGTCTGGCCGACCTCGATGAACGCCGACGCCAAGGTGTGGATCACCCTGGGTCCGATCTCCATCCAGCCCGGCGAGTTCGCCAAGATCATGCTGCTGATCTTCTTCGCCGCCCTGCTGGTCAACAAGCGCACCCTGTTCTCCGTGGCCGGCAAGCGCTTCCTGGGACTGCAGTTCCCCCGGCTGCGTGACCTCGGCCCGATCCTGCTGGTGTGGGGCCTGGCGATCCTGATCATGGCCGCCCAGAACGACTTCGGTCCCGCCCTGCTGCTCTTCGCCACGATCCTGGGCATGCTCTACATGGCCACCGGACGTTCCTCCTGGCTGGTCATCGGCCTGGGCCTGGCGGTCGTCGGCGTGTACATCGTCTTCCAGATCTCGCCGAAGATCCAGGACCGCTTCACCAACTTCCTGGACCCCATCGGCAACTACGACGGCACCGGCTACCAGCTCTCCCAGGCACTGTTCGGCATGTCCTTCGGTGGCCTGACGGGCACCGGGCTGGGCGAGGGCTACCCCCAGAACGTACCGGTGGCCTGGTCGGACTTCATCCTCTCCTCGATCGGCGAGGAACTCGGCTTCGTCGGCCTGGCAGCCGTGCTGATCCTCTTCGCCATCCTGATCAGCCGTGGTTTCCTCACCGCGCTGCGCGCCACCGACTCCTTCGGGAAACTCGTCGCCGCCGGACTGTCGCTGACCCTGGCGGTGCAGATCTTCGTGGTCACCGGCGGCATCTCCCGGCTGCTGCCGATGACCGGCCTGACCACCCCGTTCATGTCCCACGGTGGTTCCAGCCTGCTGGCCAACTACATTCTGCTGGCCATCCTGTTGAAGATCTCCCACGACATGAACACACCGAAGACCGGCGGCGGAGACACCGCCCCAGGTAACGCCGGTGCCCCCGGTACCGGTGACGCACCCAGTACCAGCTTGAGCAACCCAGTCAGCACCGGTACCAGCACCGGTACCAGCACCGAGAAGGAGGCCCACCGATGAACAAATCGATCCGCAACGTCGCGGTCTTCGCCTTCGTCCTGGTGGTCATCCTGCTGGCCAACCTCACCTGGATCCAGGGGTTCCAGGCGTCCACCTACGCCGAGAACGACCTGAACTCCCGCCAGTACTTCAAGCAGAAGTCCATCCCCCGCGGCCAGATCACCGCCGGCGGCCAGGTGCTGGCCCACTCCACCGCCGACGACGACGGCCTGTACAGCCGTTCCTACCCGGAGGACGCCGCCGCCTACGGCGCGGTGCTGGGCTACCTCTCCGACCAGTACGGTGCGTCCGGTATCGAGGCCTCGCAGAACTCCATCCTCGACGGCACCGACGACTCCCTCTTCGCCACCCGCGCCTGGGACACGCTGACCGGCAAGGAACAGCGCGGGGCGAATGTGGACCTGACCCTGCAGCCCAACGTCCAGCGCGTCGCCTACGACGAGCTGAGCTCCCGCGGCTACTCCGGCTCGGTGGTGGCCCTGCGCCCCTCCACCGGCGAGGTGCTGGCCATGGCATCCACCCCCGGGTTCGACCCGGTGGCGGTGACCAACCCGGACTCCGAGGCCGCCACCGAGGCCTTCCAGTCGCTGCAGAACGATCCGAACGCCCCGCTGCTCAACCGCTCCACCCAGCAGACCCAGCCGCCCGGTTCAACGTTCAAGCTGATCACCACCGCCGCCGCCCTGGAGGCCGGGGACACCGGCGACACCCTGGTCAACGGCGAATCGCAGATCACCCTTCCGGGCACGGAGACCACCCTGGAGAACTACGGCGGTGCGTCCTGCGGTGGTCCGCAGGTGCCGCTGTCCACCGCCTTCGCCCGGTCGTGCAACACCTCCTTCGTGGACCTGGCGACCCGCCACGGCGAGGAGGCCTTCCGTGACACCGCCGACGCCTTCGGCATCGGTGCCGAGGACGACGAGGACTTCGGTCTGCCGATCCAGAACTCCACCATCGGCGACATCCCCGATGACGCCGCCCTGGGCCAGTCCGCCATCGGCCAGCGTGATGTCGCACTGACCCCGCTGCAGAACGCGGTCATCGCCGCCACCATCGCCAACGACGGAGTGCGGATGAAGCCGCACCTGGTCAAGCAGGTCACCGGTGCCGACCTCAACGTGATCGACGAGACCCGTCCGAAGGAGACCGGCCGGGCGGTCTCCTCCGAGGTCGCCTCCCAGCTCACCGAGCTGATGCGCGGCTCGGAGAGTTTCGGCGGCGGTGCCGACAACATCGCCTCGAAGACCGGTACCGCCGAGCACGGCGAGGATTCCCGCAACTCCAACCCGCACGCCTGGTACGTCGCCTTCGGCCCGTCGGAGGATGCGGACGTCGCCGTCGCGGTGCTGGTGGAGAACGGTGGCGACGCCGGCCAGGCCGCCACCGGTGGTTCCGTCGCCGCCCCGATCGGGCGTGCGGTGATCAACGCTGCCATCCAGGAGGCGAGCTGACATGACAGGCCCCTCAGACGGCAACGGCGCCAACGGTGCGTCGGGACAGACCCCGGACGACGGCACCCGCCTCTTCGGCACCAGCGACCCCTCGCAGCGCGACCGTGCCGCCGCCGACCGGATCCAGCGCGTCCTCGACACCCACTACGGCTCCGCCGGCGACGGCGCCGATGGTGCCGACGGCACGGGCGACACCGGCGCCGGCTCCCGGCAGCGCTTCACCGTCTCGCGCATCGTCGGACGCGGCGGCATGTCCACCGTCTGGCTGGCCTACGATGCCGAGCAGGGACGGGACGTCGCCGTCAAGGTGCTCAAGCCCGAGCTCACCGACGACCCCGAGTTCCGCCACCGCTTCCGCCAGGAGGCCGAGTCCGCCGAGACCATCGGCTCCGACAATGTCGTCGCCACCTTCGACTACGGCGAGCAGTCCAATGTCGACGGCACCGGGGTGACCTACTGCTTCATCGTCATGGAGTACGTCCAGGGCGAGTCCCTGGCCGACATCCTCGCCCGGCAGCGCACCCTGCCGGAGGTCATGGCGCTCGACCTGATCGCCCAGGCCGCCGTCGGCCTGCAGGCCATCCACAGCCGTGGGCTGATCCACCGCGACATCAAGCCCGGTAACCTCATGGTCACCGCCGACGGCGTGGTCAAGGTCACCGACTTCGGCATCGCCAAGGCTGCCTCCGCGGTGCCGCTGACCCGCACCGGCATGGTCGTCGGCACCGCCCAGTACGTCTCCCCGGAGCAGGCGCAGGGCCTGGCCATCGAACCGTCCAGCGACGTGTACTCCCTCGGCGTGGTCGGCTACGAGGTGCTCGCCGGCGAACGGCCCTTCGCCGGGGACTCCACCGTCTCGGTCGCACTGAAGCACATCAACGAGACCGCCCCGGACCTGCCGGACTCGGTCAGCGAACCGATGCGCCAGCTCATCGCCATCTGCCTGCGCAAGGATGCCTCCGCCCGCTACCCCGACGGCGCCGCCCTGGCCGCCGCCACCGTCCCGGTGCGCGATGGTCAACTGCCGCCCGACCCCGCCGCCGGGGTCATCCCCGTGCCCCCGTCGCTGGCCGGACAGCCGTCCACCGGTGAGGGCAGCGCGCCGCTGGCACAGGTCACCGACGAGTCCAACATGGGCCCGGCCCCCAGCACCAGCAAACGGTCGGGAAAGCGCGGCGGTTCCTGGATCCTCGCCCTGGTCATCGCCCTCGTCGCCGCCCTGGCGCTGCTGGGCTGGGCGGTGTACTCGATGAACCGGGACGATGACTCCGTCACCGTCCCGACCCAGACCGAGACCATCACCGATCGGGTCACCGAGGAGCAGACCGTGGTGCCGCCGCCGGTGACCGAGGAGCCCACCGAACCCGGTGACACCGACCCACCGGAGACATCCACTCCTCCGACGGACACCGATCCCACGGGCACCCCGACCGACACGGACCCGGGCGATCCGGGCCCCACCGACACCGGGACCCCGACCAACCCGACCGACCCGACCGAGGGCAACGGGGGCAATGGCGGCAATGGCGGCAATGGCGGCAATGGTGATGTCGAGGACATCCTGGAATGGCCGTTGAACCTCGGCGACAGCGAAACCACCGACCCCGGGACGACCAACGGGGCTGGCAACGCCGGTGAAAACGGTGACACGACAAGCAACGGTGCCGCGGGCGCGGGCGCATTGATGGGGCCACTGTGACGCGTGATATTAGCCCCGGTGCCCCTTATCCCGGTATTCTCCCTGGGGACAGCACATTCGACACCAGGAAGGCGGCGGCATGGACCTGAGCAACACCACGCTCGGCGGGCGCTACTTGCTCGGACCCGTCATCGGTACCGGTGGCATGTCCGACGTCTACGCCGCGACTGATGAACTTCTTGGCCGTGACATCGCCGTGAAGATGATGCGCGCCGATCTGGCCCGGGACGAGACCTTCCTGGAGCGCTTCCGACGCGAGGCCAAGAACGCCGCGAAGCTCAACCACCACGCCATCGTCGCCGTCTACGACACCGGACAGACCGATGAGGCGCAGGGCTCGGTGCCCTACATCGTCATGGAACGCGTCCACGGCCAGACCCTGCGGGACATCGTCAGCGACAACGGTCCACTGCCGTTGAACGAGGCCGGCCGGATCATGGCCGAGGTTTGTCGTGCGCTGAGCTTCTCGCACGAGGCCGGGATCATCCACCGCGACATCAAGCCGGCGAACATCATGATCACCAACACCGGCGCGGTGAAGGTCATGGACTTCGGCATCGCCCGCGCGCTGTCGGACACCACCTCGGCGATGACCCAGACCGCCGCGGTCATCGGCACCGCCCAGTACCTCTCCCCCGAGCAGGCCCGCGGACGGTCCGCCGAGGGACGCTCCGACCTCTACGCCGCCGGCTGCGTCTTCTACGAGGTCGTCACCGGGCGCCCGCCGTTCTCCGGCGAGTCGCCGTTCTCCGTCGCCTTCCAGCACGTGCAGGACGCACCGATCCCGCCCTCACAGGTCCCGGGCATGGATCTCGACGCCAATGCCTCACTGGCGTTGGACGCGGTGACCCTCACCGCGATGGCCAAGGACCCTGCCGACCGCTACGACACCGCCGACGCCATGGCCCTGGACCTGCAGCGCATCGCCGACGGCCGGATGCCCCTGGCCGCCGCGGCCTACGCCGACCTGGAGAATGTCGACCGGGACGTGCAGACCTCGACGATCCCCGCAGCCGGTGCTGCTGCCGCCGGTGCCGCCGCCGGTGCTGGTCTCGGCGCGGCGAGTGCCGCCGGTGCGTCCGGCGACGGCAGTGCCGACGACAGCGACGCTGGAGACCACGGCAACGGCGACAACGAGGATGAACGGCGCAGTCACCGACGCCGCAAATGGGTCACTCCTCTGGCGATCATCGCCGTGCTCGCCCTGCTCGGCGGTGGCGTCGCCGTGGCCTGGAACTGGCTCAACGACGATACCGATCAGGTCGCCGAACAGGTCTCGATCCCCGACGTTGCCGGCAAGCCGCGTGCCGAGGCCGAGGCCGAGCTGGAGGGTGCCGGGTTCGACGTCAGCATCGAGGACCGGGCCGACCCCGAGATCCCGCGCGACTCCGCTATCGGCACCGAACCCGGTCACGGTTCCTCGATGCCCACCGGCTCGCGGATCACCCTGCTGATCTCGAGCGGCCAGGCGGTCACCGAGGTCCCCGACCTCACCGACATGACCACCGAACAGGCCCGCGTCGCGCTGGAGGACGCCGGACTGCGACTGCGCTCCAACGTCAACGAGGAACCCAGTTCCGGCGTCGAGCAGGGCAAGGTCATCGACCAGACCCACCCGTCGGGCTCCCAGGTCTCCGAAGGCACCGAGGTCGGCATCACCGTGTCCTCGGGGCCGGAGGATGTGCGGGTGCCCACCGTGGTCGGCCAGACGATGGAGGAGGCCATCGCGAACCTGGAGGGTGCCGGCTTCCAGGTCGAGACCAACATGGTCGACTCCACCGAGGACGAGAACAAGGTGCTGTCCGCCTCCAACGAGGGCGGACGCCAGGTACGTGGTTCCACGGTCACCCTCGAGGTCTCCCGCGGTAACCAGTTCACGATGCCGAACCTGGTCGGCTCCGACTACGACGAGGTCCGGGGCAAGCTGCAGCGGGCCGGCTGGCGGGGCAATCCGGACCAGGTCCGGCGCACCAACGTCGACCAGCTCGACCCGACGCGGATCGACCGGGTCGTCGGCCAGTCCGAGGACGAGGGCGAGACCGTCATGCGGGACGCGACCATCACCGTCCGGGTGAACGTGCTGGGTATTCCCTGAAGGCTGTGAGTCCGCTCCTGAGACCGGCTCTGGGGCCGGCTCTGGGCGGCCCTGAGACCGGCTCTGGGGCGGGCGGTGAGCCGATCCCGCCCGAGACTTACTGGGCGACGGCGGCGGTGGCCCCGGCCAGGGTGTCGGCATGACGCGCGGCCAGCGCGGTGAGCTCGGCCTCGTCGACGGGGCGTCCGGCGTCCTGCAACCAGTTGGCGAGGATGCGGTGGCCGTAACCGGTCATCACCGACTCCGGGTGGAACTGCACCGAATGCAGCGGCAGTTCGGCGTGCCGCATCGCCATGATCATCCCGGAGGCGACCTGCCCGGTGACGGTCAGTTCCTCCGGCACGGTCGCCGGATCCACGGTCAGTGAGTGGTAGCGGGCCACGGTGAACGGCGAGGGGATGCCGGCGAGCGCGCCGGTGCCGTCGTGGGTGACCGGGCTGGTCTTGCCGTGGAAGATCTCCCCGGCCCGCACCACGTCCGCGCCGAAGTGCTGCGCCAGCGCCTGGTGGCCCAGGCACACCCCCAGCAGCGGGATCCGGTTGGCCGCGCAGTGGGCGATGATGTCCAGTGTCCGTCCGGCCCCGGACGGGTCCCCGGGGCCAGGGGAGATCAGTACGGCGTCGAAGTCCTCCAGTGCGCCGACCAGTGCGGAGTCGGTGTCGCCGAGCTCGGCGGCGTCATTGCGCCACACGGTGCAGTCCTCGCCGAGTTCACCCAGGTACTGGACCAGGTTGTAGACGAAGCTGTCGTAGTTGTCGATGACGAGGATGCGCATGGCGTTCATCCTATCGCCCACTGGTAGAGTGAGGGCGTTCGCACACGTCTCCACGTCAGTGAGGGTTAACCAGATGCCGAAGTCACGGATCTCCGATTCACCGGAGGACAGCTCCGCCAGCAGCCTCAACGGGTCCTCCGTCGACCGCCGCACGCCAGTCAAGCTCAACTCGACGGGGACACCGCGCTGGTACATCGTGCTGATGCTCGGCCTGATGCTGCTGGGCCTGGCATGGCTGGTCGTCAACTACATCGCAGGCCCGAGCATCCCGTTCATGGCTGATCTGAACGCCTGGAACTACCTCATCGGTTTCGGCCTGTTCATCGCGGGATTGTTGATGACGATGGGCTGGAAGTAGCAGCCCCGGTCCTCCCCTGACGGCGCCGACGGCCTGCAAGGCAGGACGCACCGCTGCCCGGACACGTCGGTGTCCGGGCAGCGGTCTTTTTTGGCGGTGCGGGGGCCGGACGCGGGGTGCTCCCCGATGTCAGGACGACCGGGTGCGGCGTCGTCCTGCCAGGTAGAGCCCCAACCCGACGACTGCGCCGGTGGCCAGCCCGCCGAGGTGGCCTGACACTGACACTCCGCCGGCGGTGATCGAGTAGAGCAGGTTCACCACGATCAGGGCGACGGGGGCGCGCACGTCGCTGCCCCGACTCACGGACAGGCCGACCAGCATGGCGAAGAGGCCGTAGCCGATGGTGGACGCCCCACCCACCACGCTCAACGGTTCCAGCCACACGACGGCCAGCCCGCCGCCGACCGCGCAGGCCAGCATCGACGCCGCCATCACGGTCGTACCGTGGGCACGTTCGAGCTCTCTGCCGATGAAGGCGATGAGCAGGAGGTTCAGCAGCAGGTGGGCGGGGTCCAGGTGGACCAGTGCACCGGTGGCCAACCGCCACCATTCATGGCTGTAGGTGATCGCCGGTGGGTGGACCATCATCCGCCAGGCCAGATCGCTGTCCCGCACGGGGTCCATGAGGGAGCGTCCGTCCACGGCCGTGACGGTATAAACCACCAGACACGCGATGATCAGCGTGGCGGTGGCGGGGGCACCGGCGAAAAACCACCGTAGTGCCCCGGAGAGTGATCCCGCAGGCTTACCCGCGGAACCGGAGTAGCCGGCTGGCTCGGACAACTGGCTCAGGCAACGTCGATGGACTCGATGACGACGTCCTCGTCCGGGCGGTCCATGCGGTTGGTGGAGACGCGCGAGATCTTCGCGACGACCTTCTGGGACTCCTTGTCGGTGACCTCACCGAAGATGGTGTAGCCGCCGTTGAGGTGCGGGTGGGCACCGACGGTGATGAAGAACTGGGAGCCGTTGGTGTCGCGGCCGGCGTTGGCCATGGCGACCAGGAACGGACGGTCAAACTGCAGCTCCGGGTGGTTCTCGTTGTTGAACTCGTAGCCGGGGCCACCACGGCCGGTGCCGGACGGGTCGCCGCCCTGGACCATGAAGCCGTCGATGATGCGGTGGAAGATCGCACCGTCGAAGAACGGGCCCTCCGTGGTGCCACCGGCGTTCTCGGTGGTGTAGGGGGCCTTCTCCTTGTCGCCGGTGGCGAGGCCGACGAAGTTGTTCACGGTGGCCGGAGAGTGGTCGCCGAAGAGGTCGATGGCGATGTCGCCATAGTTAGTGTGGAGCGTTGCTGTCGCGGTCTTCTGAACGGTCATGGAAGCCAGGGTACCTGACGCCCCGGACAACAATGTCGCGGACGGCACACTCCACCCGTTCAACCGTTTCAGCCCACCCTCGACGGCATATTTGGTTATCGTGGAATTACGACCAAAGCGAAAGCACACGTCATTTCCGAACAACTGACCACCTACCCGACACGCCAGCGTTGTTGTGCAGCGCAGTGATCACGAGGAGCACCACGCGATGGAACTCAATCCCGCAGGGACTGCGTTGAGCGCCGCCAAGCAGATCTCGAACCTGTCCAAGGCGCGGAAGAAGCAGGCCAAGCAGCGGCAGTTCTCGATTCTCTCCGCTCTGCGCACCCAGCCGCTTCCCGCCGAGGAGCGTTCCCGCATCCTGGCGTCCGCACCCGGTCACCAGCGGCTGATCGTCGAGAAGATCCTCAACGAGAACGCACTGGCGGCAGCACCTGCGTCCGGGCCGTCCGGTAAGAACGACCACAAGAACAACGCGACGAAAGGAACCACGGTGAGCAACACCACCCAGAGCATCGATTCCACTCAGGGTCTCGACCAGGCCGTCCAGGACGCCGAGTCCACCCTGGACACCCTGAAGGACGGCAAGGCCGAGAAGCTGAGCAAGAAGGCCGAGAAGGCCACGAAGAAGGCTGACAAGGTCGGTTCCAAGGCCGACCGTCGTCGCGCGAAGGCCGACAAGGCCCAGGCCAAGGCCCTGAAGCGTCAGCACAAGGTCGCCAAGAAGGCCGCCAACAAGGACGAGAGCGCCGCCGAGCTCGTCCAGCGTCGCGTCGCCGCCGTCACCTCCGCCGCAGAGTCCCGCGCCGGTGACCTGGCCGAGTCCGTCCGCACCGCGCCGGACTCCAACCTCGCCGACACCGTGACCCGGTGGGGCCGCACCGCCGCCACCACCAGTGGTGACCTGCTCAGCCAGGCCCAGGAGCGCGGCTCCGCATTCCTGGAGTCCGACGCCGTCGGCGACGCCCTGGACAGCGCCCGCGACCAGGCCGACAAGCTGGGCCGCCAGGGTGCCGCCCTGGCATCGACCGGCACCGAGGCTGCCAAGAAGAAGGCGAAGAAGTTCGAGAAGGACCACGCCAAGGAGATCAAGGCCGCCAAGAAGAAGGCCCGCAAGACCAGCGACTCCGCCCGCAAGTCCCTGGAGAGCGCCTGGTCGCAGGCGTCAGACGTCGTCTCTGAGACCTCCGAGGCAGCAGTCAAGGAGGGCGGCAAGGCGAAGAAGAAGGCCGGCAAGCAGGCCAAGAAGGCCAAGAAGCTCGCGCAGAAGAACGCGAATACCGCCAGCAAGCAGCTCTCGGCCTCGCAGCGCAAGATCAGCAAGAAGGCCTCGAAGAATGCCGAGAAGGTGCGCGCCAAGGAGCTGAAGAAGGCGGCCAAGGCCGACAACAAGAAGAAGCACACCGGACGCAACATCCTGCTGCTGGCGATCATCGCCGCCGCCGTGGCGTTCGTCGCCCAGAAGGCCAAGTCGACCGGCGCTGCCCCGGCTCCGGCCAAGACCCCGCGCGCCAACGGCACCCCCGCCACCGGTGCCGCCGACAAGGTCGAGGAGAAGGCTGAGGACGCCGCCGAGGTCGTCGCAGACAAGGCTGAGGACGCCGACGAGACTGCTTCCGACGCCGCTGAGGCCGTCGACGAGAAGGTCGACGAGGCTGCCGACGGGGCCGCTGAGAAGGCTGAGGGCTCCAAGCCTGCCGCCCCGGGCGCTCCCGGTGCCCCCGGCGCTCCGGGCGCTCCGGGCGCTCCGACTGCTGACTCCGGCGAGGACGAGGACGGCGGCAAGCACCGCCTCTAGTACCTCACCCCCGCCTGGGTGTTCTCCCAGCCCCGAGGTTCGCTCGGATGGCCTGAGCAGACTTCCCCGAGTTCGCTTGGGTCGCTCAAGGCACCGGCTCGGACCCGAACTCCAGGCGTGATTTCCGGCCCCTTGACCCCACATCCGTGGTGGTCATGGGGCCGCTGTCGTTGACTGCCGTCCGTGTCAGGCTGTGTGGCATCGCAACTGGTCGCCTGGTCAGTGGGAACGGCCACCCTGGGGCGGATTCTTGGCCATTTACACTGACCAGGCGACCATTCACGATGCCACCCGCCCCACCTGCGCCCCACGCCCGACCCACAAGTCGGTCGGGCACCTACTCGCCGGGTTTCCTCCCCGCCCGCTGTCCCCGGCCCCTCGTCCCGTGCCGACTACCCGGAGTGGCCGACGATCTCCGCGGCGGCCAGGCAGTCCGCAGTCGCCTCGAGCACGGTGTCCAGTGTCTCGCGGGGCACCTCCCCGGTACCCCGGAGATGCGCAGCGGCGGTGATGAGAATGTCCTGCCACAGGGCATTGGACAGGTTCGCATTGCCACCGATGATCGACTGCAGGCGTCCCGGGGCCTCCGGATCAGTCGGCACGACCGCCGTGGTCCGCGATGTCGCCGTGGTCTCCATCTCGGCCAGGGTGGTGAATCCGGTGGTCACACTCGGCTCGTCGACCCCGAGCGGCAGCAACAGGGCCTCATCGCCGTGGGCGGAGATCGCCGCCTGCAAGGTCTGGGTCGCCAGGGAGAACAGGACGTCGATGAGCTCGCGGTCGATGTCGAGTTCGCCGTGATTCCGCCAGGACGCCCGGATCTGCTGCAGCAGGTTCTGACCGCCACCCCCGACTGCCGCGCCAGCAGCGTCTGAGGCTTCAGCACCGGCAGCACCGGTCCCGTCCGAAGCCTCGGCGATGACCGCCCGGGCGCCACGGTTGGACCGGTCGGCCGGGTCGTCCTGACCGGTGTCCACGGCGATCTCGCCCTCGAGCACGCTGATCGTCGCCGCCGCGGTGCACAGCATCACCAGTTGCTCCATCTCGGAGGTGGCGTAGGGCCCGAGTCGGCGCAGCGCGGCGAGCGCCTGGACCCACAGTCCGGCGAGCTGGACCGCCGGGACGCGCTCGACTTCGGCGCGCAGCTCCTCGGGCAGCTCGATCGTCAGCCAGGAGTCCTCACCCTCGGGGACGACGAGCCGCACGGACAGGCCGGCGTCCGCCACCACCGGTGCCAGGAGGTAGGCGTTGGACGCCGAGTCGGCCAGGGCGCGGTCGCTGCACCCGGCGGCGACCTCCAGCAGTTGGTCGACCATCTCCTGGCTGACTCCGTCGGGCGAGGTCGAGGTCAGGGCCTGGTGGATGGCGGTGGCGCGGTCGGCGTCCGGTCCGTCGAAACTCAAGGTCAGTGCCATGGCCGTCAAGTCTAGGGCAGGCGGGCGCGGACCCCCGGAGGAGGGCGCGGTGGTGATCGGCGACAGCGGACGATCGGGCGACGGGCAGCGGTGTGCCCGCCTCGGCCGAATCGATCACACCTCCATCCTTGCGGACGGCCCCACGAAATCACCCTGACCTGCACGTCTCACCATACGGGAATCGACGGGGGTGTGATGGATGACAGTGCGGAGGCAACGGTGGCCACGAGCAGGCGCGAACGCGGGCCCGCCCCGTCCACGGAGTTCCCCAACCGCGGAGTTTTCCAACCCGCAGACGTTTCATTTTTGTACCTGTAACTTATATTCCATGACCCACATCTCCGAAACACCACAGGCACCGCAGGCGTCGAACGAGCCACTTGACCTGCTGATCGTCGGCGCCGGCATCGCCGGAGTCGACATGGCCCACCACGTGGTCAACGAGTTCCCCGGCTGGAACTGGACCATGATCGACTCCAACGACGACATCGGTGGCACCTGGAACACCTTCACCTACCCCGGCATCCGCTCCGACTCGGACATGACCAGCTTCGCGCTGCCGTACAAGCCCTGGCCGCACAAGGGCACCCTCGGCGACGGTGGCCACATCAAGGAGTACCTGCGCGACGCCGCGAACGAGGACGGCTTCCTGCAGCGCATCCAGTTCAGCACCTGGATGAAGTCGATGAACTTCGTCACCAGCGGCCCGGCCGTCGACGAGCACGGCCCGCACTGGGAGGTCGTCACCGTCAAGGCGTGGAACCACGGCCCCGACGACCGTCCGGACGCCACCGACGACGCGCGCGTGGGGACCACCATCCGCACCCGCCGTCTGCACCTGGCCTGCGGCTACTACGACCACCGCGACGGCTTCCTGCCCCATTACGACGGCCAGGAGGACTTCACCGGCACCCTGGTCCACGCCCAGAAGTGGCACCCGGACGAGCACGGCGGTGACCTGGAGGGCAAGAAGGTCGTCATCATCGGTTCCGGTGCCACTGCCATCACCGTGCTGCCCGCGCTGGCGAAGGCCGGTGTGGACACCACCATGCTGCAGCGCACCCCGTCCTGGGTCGCCGCGGTGCCGACCGTGGACACCATCAAGACCATCTGGGGCACCCTGCTGCCCGGTGACCGCAACAGCAAGCTGACCCACAAGGTCTCGCGCGCCAACCACATCCTGCGCGACATGGTGCAGTGGTACACCGCGAAGCTCACCCCGCCGGTCTTCGCCGGGTACGTCCAGGGCCTGCAACTGTTCTGGCTGAAGCCTTCGCAGGTCAGGAAGGACTTCACCCCGCCGTACAAGCCGTGGGACCAGCGCGTGTGCAAGGCCCCGGGCGGCGACATCTTCTCGGCGATCAAGAACGACGGTGCCAAGGTCGTCACCGGCACCATCGACCGGATCGTCCCGGAGGGTATCCGTCTCAACGACGGCCAGGTGCTGGAGGCGGACGTCATCGTCTCGGCGACGGGTTTGCAGCTGCAGCTGTTCGGCGGCGCGGAGATGGCGGTCGACGGCACCAAGGTCGACCCCTCGAAGCTGGTGGCCTACCGCGGTGTGCTGGTCTCCGGCATGCCGAACCTGAGCTTCACGGTCGGCTACCTGAACCAGTCGTGGACCACCCGTGTGGATCTGACCGCCCGCTACGTCGCCCGCCTGTGGCACCACAACATCAACAATGGCGAGCAGCTCGCCGCCCCGGTGAACCCGGGGTCGGACGTGACCCGCAAGCCCCTGCTGGAGTTCGAGGCCGGCTACATCAAGCGTGGTGAGCACATCACCCCGCGCCAGGGCGACCGGTCGCCGTGGATCTACCGCCAGGACTACCTGCGGGAATGGCCGGAATTGTCGCGTGGCGCTGTGACCGACGAGATGACTTTCGGCGATGACGCGGTGGCGTCGGCCCGCGAGGCCGCCGAGGTCGCTGCCGCCGACTCTGCCGACTCTGCCGACTCTGCCGGGTCGTCGGTGTCCGCGTCGATGTAGGACGCCCCGTCGTCCGGAATGAACCTGGACGCGGCGGTGTGCGCCGACCAGGTGATGCCTGCCGAGGCGCCGATCACCAGCGCGATAGTGACCACCCGCATTCCGGTGACCTCTTGTCCGAGGAGGATGTAGCCGGCTGCGGCGGCGAACGCCGGCTCCAGGCTGAGCAGCACGCTGAACACCGCCCCCGGCAGACGACGCAGCGCAGCCATCTCCAGGGAGTACGGGATCACCGACCCCAACAGGGCGGTGACCACGATCGGCACCACCAGCCACGGGTCCAGGGCCACCCCGCTGAGTGCGGATCCTCCGAAGGGGGCGAGCAGAAGCCCGCCGATGACCATCGACACCGCCAGGCCGCCGGTGCCGGACATGCGCGCACCGAGGGCGGCCGAGCAGACGATGTAGCCGACCCAGAAACCGCCGGCGATCAGGGCGAGGACGATGCCCTCGAGAGCGATGTCGGCGCGTCCGGACATCGCTTCGGCCGCCAACACCACCATGCCGGCGGTGGCCAACGCGACCCACACTAGATCACCGCGACGGCGCGAGGTCAGCGCGGAGAAGATCAGCGGGCCGGTGAACTCGACGGCGACCGCCACGCTCATCGGGATGTGTTCCAGCGAGGCGTAGAAGAAGCCGTTCATCCCGGCCATCGTCACCGCGAGCAACACGACCGCCCGCCAGTCGCCGCGTGCCCAGGCGCGGATCGCCGGGCGGGCGAGGATCATCAGCAGCAGGCCGGCGACGGTGAGGCGCAGGAAGGTCACGCCCCAGGTGCCGAGCGCGTCAAACATGCCGATGGCGGTGGCCGCGCCGAACTGCAGGGATGCGCAGGACATGAGGACCAGTGCAGAGGATCGAACCGTTGTCATGGGCACATTGTCAGCCATTATCCAATGATTCGTCTATCTCAGGATTCTGGCGAATAATGGTGAAGTATGTTGAACATTCGCCGGCTCACCCTGCTACGTGAGCTGCATCACCGCGGCACACTCGCCGCCGTCGCCCGCGAGCTGCACTACTCCCCCTCCGCGGTGTCCCACCAACTCAGTCAGCTGGAGAAAGAGGCTGGCGTGCCGCTGCTGGAGACCGTCGGCCGCGGCGTCCGACTCACCGACGCCGCCCAGCGCCTGGTGGAACGAACCGGCGAGGTGCTCGACATCCTCGACTCCGCCGAATCAGAACTCGCCGCCACCCGGGCCGGTGGCTCCGGCGCCGGCGGTAGAGGCGGTGGCGCAGTCGGGACGCTGCGGGTGACCAGCTTCCAGTCGGCGATGGCCTCGATCCTGCCCACCGCGCTGAGCATGGTGAACCGTCGCCATCCGCAACTGAACGTGGAGATCTACCACCGCGAGGTCGGTGAGGCCTTCGACGGGGTGATCGCCCACTCCTTCGACCTGATGCTCGGCGACGAATTCCCCGGCCAGCCCGAACCGGTGCGTCCCGGACTGCACCGCGAGGAGCTCTTCGCCGACCCGATGCTGCTGGTGCTGCCGGCCTCCGGGCGGTGGGCGCTGCCGGCAGATGACCTGGGTGATCTCGGGGGTCTCGGCGCCTTGGCGGATGCGCCGTGGATGCTGGAACCGGCGTCGATGCCGTGTGGGAGGTGGATGCGGGCCGTCCTGCGGGAAGCCGGGGTGGAACCGCGGGTGACCTGCGAGACCGCCGATCCGATCCTGCGGGCGCACATGGCGCGCACCGGGCACGGGGTGACGATGATCCCCGCGCTGCTGGCCGGGCCGTACCTGGATGACACGCAGGCGTTGTCGATGCCCGGGTCACCGCACCGGCGGCTGTTCACCGCGGTACGGGAGGGCTATGCCGCACATCCGGGTGTGCGGGCGTTCCGGGCAGCGTTACTGGCCGCCGCCCGGCGCGAGTCCCCGGACTCCGGGGAGCTCGACGAGCTGTAACCGGGTATGCGGAAGGTATGCGACGATGGTTGTCATGGACACCACCAGTTCCTCCAGTTCCGCCAGTTCCGCCAGCCCCTCCAGTACCCCGTCCGCCCAACCGTGGAACGACCTGAACCCGGACGGCACCACCCCGGTTGACCTGGGCCTGGTCGTGCTCGACATGGACGGCACCCTGCTCGACGGTGCCGGCACAGTCCCCTCCAGCTTCTGGGAACTTCTTCCTGAGCTGCGGGAACGCGGGATCGTGGTGGTCCCGGCGTCCGGTCGGCAGTACGCCACGCTGCGCTCGATGTTCAACACCCAGGCCCCGGCGTCCGCCGAACCGCTGCGCACCTACCTCGCGGAGAACGGCACCGTCGTCGTGCACGACGGGCAGATCGTGTCCACCACCGCCCTGCCGGCCGGGCCGGTGCGTGACGTGATCGGCGCGGTCCGGACGGTGCACGCCACCGGACGGCAGGTCGCCACGGTGCTGTGCACGCCGGACGTCGCCTACGTCGAGAACGACGACCCGGACTTCCTCACCCAGGCGAGGAAGTACTACCACTCCCTGGAGCAGGTCAGGGACCTGAATGCGGTGCTGGACGGGACAGCCGGCAGTGACGGCACACGCGACACAGTCGACATCGTGAAGGTGGCGCTGTTCGTCTACGACTCCGTGGAGGACGCCGCGTCCCACCTGTTCACCGGCCCCGACGCTGTCGCACCGGAGGTCGACGATGAACTCTCCGTGGTGCTGTCCGGCACGAACTGGATCGACATCATGGACCCCAGGGCGAACAAGGGTGTCGCGCTGCGGCAGTTGCAGGACGAGTTGGGTGTGGGCGCCGGGCGCACCGCCGTGTTCGGCGACTACCTCAACGACCTGGAGATGATCGGCGAAGGCCACTACTCCTTCGCCATGGCCAACGCGCATCCGGGCATCACCGCCGCAGCGAACTACACCGCCCCGGCGAACACCGACGACGGGGTGGTGCGCGTGCTGCGGAGGATGCTGGGGGTGTGACGGCGCCCGGGACCGGCGCCCGAATGCCAGCTCATCTGTCTGGTCCACCACACCGCGCGGTAGCATGCATCCGAACCTGGTAAACCTGGGTGGGAGCACTCTAGAAGACGTGGAGAGAACATAATGCGCACAACACTCCTTTCCCGACGCCCTGCGACAGCAGCAGTCGCAGTCCTGACGGCGGGACTGCTCACCCTCACTGCCTGCAGCGACAGCAGTGAAGACTCGACAGCAACGACGGACGCCGGTGAGACCACGGAGGTATCGGAGTCGACCGAGACGTCCGAGCCATCCGGGGCGCCGGAGAGCGATGCCGCGGAGTCCTCCACCGAGGAGATCCCGGAAGGTGCTTTCGCCGTGCAGGCCCGAGGCAGCGGACCCATGGGCCTGACCACCGGTGACTCCCCCTCCGAGGAGCAGGAGGAGCAGATCTACACCATCCACGGTCGCCTGGTCGTCGGCTCCGGATCGTGCTTCGCGCTGAAGGAGATCGGTGCCCGCGGTGGAGACAACAGCCCGCGCCCGCTGGTCTTCCCCGAGGACACGAAGTTCTCCGCCCGGGAGGAGAAGCCCACTGTCACGCTGGCGGACGGCGACCCCATCGAGGTGGGCGACGAGACTGACTTCGACGTCGTGTCCGTGCCGCTCTCCGACCTGAAGGGACTGTCGGACGCCTGCGCCCGCGGAACCTCCAAGACGGGCCTGGTGGTCGTCCAGTAGGACGCCCTTGAGTCGGACTATCGCACCTGCGCGTCGCTTCTATCGATAGATGCACTTCTCTGACCTGGAAGTATGTAAGGATCCGCCGACTCCCCTCGGCGGCGAGGTGCGATAGTCCGACAAGGTGCGATGATCCGACCACCCCCGGCGCCGACCCCACCCGGTCGTGAGCACCACAGTCAGTGGCACAGTGTGACTCATGGCACTACCAGATCCTTATGGAACGCCCCGGGCTGGAACGCCCCTGCCGGCCTGGGTGACCATCACCCTGGGCATGTTCACCGTCTCCTTCGGGGCGAACCTCTTCGCCCCGCTGCTGCCGGTCATGCGTGAGACGCACGCCCTCGGCAGTGCGCCGGTGAACTTCGTGCTCGCCATCTACGTCCTCGGACTGATCCCCGCCCTGATGATCGGCGGACCCATGTCCGACCGACGCGGACGCCGGGCAGTGGTGCGTCCTGCCCTGTTGTTCTCCGCACTCGGCACGCTGGTCACCCTGTCCGCCCACCTGGGGATCGGCTCGGCCGCGGGCCCGGTGCTGCTGTGTATGGGACGCATGCTCACCGGTGTCGCCGTCGGCCTGGTCCTCGCAGCGGGCGCGGCGTGGCTGAAGGAGGTGACGGTGGAGACCAGCGTCGGGACGGCCGCCCGGCGCGCCACGGTCGCCACCTCGGCCGGCTTCGGCGTCGGCCCACTGGTGTCGGGGCCGGTCGCCGAGTGGCTGCCAGGGCCGGACACCACCGCGCTGATCATCCACCTGGTGATGGTCCTGCTGCTCACCCCGCTGGTGTGGGCCACCCCGGAGGCCGGACGCCCCGGCGGTGCGGCGTCCGGCGCCACAGCCGACACCGCGCCGACCCGTCGGCCACTGTTCCCCCGCTCCGCCCTGAGCCCCCGCTTCCTGTGGTCCGTGGCTGCGTGGGCGCCCTGGGCGTTCGGCGTGGCCACGACCAGCTTCGCCGTGCTCACCCCGCTGGTCACCGACGGCATGTCCTACCCCGTGGCATTCACCGGCCTGGTCGCCGGGATCACCATGCTGACCGGAGCGTTCGTCCAACCGTGGGCAGGACGCCTGCGCATGACCGGACGCATCCACCCGGCGGTCTACGGCCTCGGCATGGCGACGATCGGCATGATCCTGGGCGTGGTCATCGCAGAATCCGCCTCCCCGGTGGTGCTGATCCCGACGGCCATGGTGCTGGGCACCGCCTACGGCATCATGATGGTCTCCGGACTGCGGGAGGTCCAGCGCATCGCCGAGGAGGAGGCCCCGCACGAGCTCGGCGCGCTGACCGCGGTGTTCTACGCGGCAACGTACCTGGGCTTCTTCATCCCCTTCGTCATTGCCCTGATCGCACCGGTGGTGGGCTATCCGGCGGTGTTCATCACAGGGGCGGTCATCACCGTGGTGTCGATGTGGCCGGTGGTGCGGGTGACTCGCGCCGCCCGTGGCAACAGCGGGAAGTCCTACTAAGGGACGGCACAACCACAACCCCCCTCACGAGGAGTTCCCGTCCTGTCGCATGACCAGGTGCGCACCGACCACCCCACGCAGCAGCCACGGGTCAATATCCTCACCGCCCCCGCCGTCCCCACCGTCCTCGCCGACCCGCAGCACCGACAGCGCCCCGGTCGGCTCGGCGATCACGCACCGCACCTGCGCCGGATCAGTGACACCCGCCCGACGCAGCGCACTGGTCAGGTCAAGCTCGGTGACATGCTGTCTGGACAGCGCTCGCTCAATCACCTTCCCGTGTGCCATGACGACCTCCGGCGGCGAGGCCACCGCCCCACGCAGCTGCCGCAGTTTCCGGGCCTGCCCGAACACCGCCTCCATGATCATCAGCGTGACCAGGCCGATCAGCCCGGCGGCGAGCGTCGGCGGGTGCCCCAGGACGGCGCGTCCTGCCACGGCCCCGAACATGATGATCACCACGGCGTCGAAGGTGGACCAGGCGGTGAGCACCCGGGCACCGAACAGTCTGACCAGTACGAGGAACGCCAGGTAGACGCCGATGGCGGAGACGATGACGACCGGGATGCGCCAGGGCACTCCCCCAGCCGCCCGGCGGGCTGGCGAGTACCAGTGCGGTCGTGGATTCCATGGGCTCCGTGGTTGCCATGGCTGCCATTGTGTCAGGGTGAGCCGGTGTCAGGCGCCGACCGGAGCCGGTCCCGGCAATCAGGTCACGGCCGACCCGTCACAGCCAGCCGTTCTGCTCGGCCACACTGACCGCCTCAAACCGGTTGGACGCCCCGGTCTTGCCGATCACCGACGACAGGTGGTTACGCACCGTCCCCGGTGACAGATGCACCGCCGCGGCGATGGTCTTCACCTCCGCCCCACCCCGGGCTGCCCGGCACACCTCCACCTCCCGCTCGGTCAGCGGCGAGTCCGGGGTGAACAGCGACTCCTCGGCCAGCGCCGGGTCGACCACACGCAGCCCCTTGTGCACCCGCCGCACCGCCTCAGCCAGCTGCGCCGGCGGGGTGTCCTTCACCAGGAACCCACTGACCCCCGCGGCCAGGGCTTTGCGCAGGTAGCCGGGGCGTCCGAAAGTGGTGACGATCATCGAGCGGCAGGACGCTCCGGCATCGACCAGCGCCTCCGCCGCCTCGATACCGTTGGCGCCGGGCATCTCAATGTCGAGCAGGGCGACGTCCACCTGGTGGGCGAGGACGGCGTCGACGACCTCATCGCCGCGTCCTACCTGCGCGACGACCTCGATGTCGGTTTCGGTGCCGAGCAAGGCCGCCAGCGCACCGCGGACCAGGTCCTGGTCATCGGCGATGAGTACGCGGATCATGGGCTCTCTCCTGTCATCGAGACCACCAGCGTAGTGCCGGTGCCGCCGGCACTGGTGCCGCTACCCGTGCGTGAGCTCAAGGTCAGCGTCCCACCGGCGTCCTCCACCCGGGCGCGCAGGCCCGCCAGGCCCTCACCATCGGCAGCGCCCCCGGCAGCTCCCTCAAATCCCACCCCGTCGTCGACGACGCGCACCCTGTCGCCGCTCATCGTCACCTCGCACCGGGACGCCTCGGCATGGCGCACCACATTGGTCACCGCCTCCCGGATCACCCAACTGAACAGGTGCGAGTTCGTGCCCGCCACCGAGGTGTCGTCCGGCAGGACGGCGATGACCCCGGCAGTGTCCAACGCCCGGCGCGCCGCAGCGACCTCCCCGTCCAGGTCCGGCCTCCGCATCCGGGTGACCGTGGAACGCACCTCGGCCAGGGCGGTGCGCGAGATCCGGGTGATCTGCTCCAGCTCGGCCTTCGCCGCCGCCGGGTCGGTGTCGACCAGGCGGGTGGCGACCTCCGACTTCAGGGTCACCACGGTCAGCGAGTGGCCGAGCAGGTCGTGGACGTCCACGGCAATGCTCTCTCGTTCGTGCGACAGGGACAGTTCGTGGGACAGCCGGCTCTTCTCCTCGGAGCGTCGGGACGCCAGGGCCACGAGGTAGATCATGATCGGGCTGGCGACCGTGGCCCCCATCGTCGGTACCACGGCGTCCGGTGCCGCCAGGTACACCAGCCCGGTGGAGCCCAGCATGATCGTCACCACCGCCGGGAGGCTGTAGATCATCGGCAGGGTGAAGGACACCGCCGCGACGTAGAAGGGCACCAGGAACACCGCCCACACCCCGATGACCAGCACCGTCGGTACCGACACCACAATCAGGACGGTGAACCAGAAACCGGCCCGTTGGGGCATGGTCATCCGTCGTGGGAAGGTTTCCGCCAGGCCGAAGCCCAGGGAGTACGTCACGGAGAACACCACGAGCAGGACCACCCCGGTGATCTTGCGGAACAGTGAAGCATCCGACATGACCAGTAGGAACGCCGGGAAGACCAGCACCACCAGCCAGACGGAGGCCATCAGGCTGTCGGTGCCGTTGAAGTCCGCCCGGAAGCGGGCCCACAGGCGGACGCGGCCGGTGGTTGTGCCGCTGGCACCTGTGTCGCCGCCGCGTCCGCCAGCGCATCGGCCAACGCGGCTGGTGCTGCCTGGTTCGCTCACTGGCGTCCCTTCTCCCGGTTGTGCAGAACGAGTACCACGCCGATGAACAGTAGCGTCCAGGCGATGAAGTTCGCCACGGCGTACCACAGGGGGTCCTCGACGAATCCGTCGCCGAAACTCACCGACTGCTGGCCTTCGGTCAGCGGCCAGCGGGCCAGGGACGCCGCGCCGTAGAGCGGGCTGAAGCGTCCGACGTTCAACATCGTCTCCGGCAGTGGCATGAACACGTTACCGAGGAACGCCAGGATCACGATGGACGTGCCGGCGATGCTGGTGGCGGTCTCGGTGGGCCAGATCTGCGCCCAGATCATGCCGTAGAAACCGAAGGGGATGGAGCAGACGACGCACAGGACCAGCGCGATGACCCATGCCGAGCCAGGCATGTCCGCCCCGGTGACCGCGCCGACGATGAACACCGCGGCGACCGGCAGGACGGCCCGGATGATGATGCCCAGCATCCGGGACGCCAGGATCTGGCCGCCGGTCAGCGGGGTGAGGGCGAGTTGGCGTCCCCAGCCGGTCTCGGCCTCGACGACGACCTGGCCGGCAGCCGCGGTCGCGCCGGTGATGCCGGCGTACAGCGCCATCCCGATCATGATCGAGGCCTTCACGTTGCCCTGGCCGACCGGTTCATCGCCGAAGCCCATCGCCTGGCCGAAGACCAGGTAGAAGATGACGGGCAACACCATGGAGAAGAAGAGCATCGCACCGTCGCGGGACAGGCGCCGCAGGTCGTGCAGGGCGAAGCTCACGGTGGTGCTGGCGCTCGAGCGGTTCGTGGCGCGGTTCGTGGTGGGCGTGTTTGGGTTGGTGGGTGTCGTGGCGGTGCTCATGATTCCTCACTCCCGGTGTCTCCGGTATCTCCGGTGTTCCCAGCGTCCCCGGCGTACCCGCTCTTGCGGGTCAGCCGGATGAAGGTGTCCTCGAGGGTGTGCGCGGAGATGCGCACATTCTTCGCGTCGGTGGTGGTCAACAGCTCGCGGACCAGGTCGTCCGAGTCTGCTGAGTCCTTGGTGGTGACCTGATGGTGTTCGCCGTCGAGGTCGTATTCCACGCGGATGTCGCTGTCGATGGCCTGCAGTTCGGCCGGGGTGCCGTCGGCGATGACCCCGCCACCGTCCAGCAGGACGATCCGCTGGGCGAAGTTCTGCGCCTCCTCCAGGTAGTGCGTGGCGAAGATGATGGTGGTGCCGAGCTCCGCCTGGCCGCGCATGGTGTCCCAGAAGTCGTGCCGGGCGGTGGCGTCCATGCCGGTGGTCGGCTCGTCGAGGATCAGGACGTCCGGGTCCCCGAGCAACGCCAGGGCGAAGCGCAGCCGTTGCTGCTCACCGCCGGAACAGCGGGAAACTCGACGTTTTCGCAGATCAGTCAGGTCGGCGCGTTCCAGGACCTCGTCGATCGGCAGCGGGTCGGTCAGGGTCGAGGCGATCATCTTGATGGTGCCCTCGACGGAGACATCCGGCAGCAGGCCGCCGGTCTGCATGACCGCGCCGATGCGTTGACTGTTGATGGCCTGGCGTGGCGATGTCCCCAACACGGAGACCGTGCCCTCGGTGGGTTTGGTCAGCCCGAGGACCAGGTCGATCAGGGTGGTCTTTCCAGCACCGTTGGGGCCGAGCAGGGCGACGATCTCACCGGTACCGATCTGTACCGTGACATCGCGCAGCGCGTGGACGGGTTTGCCGGCGGAGCCGCGGAAGGACTTGCACAACCCAGTCGCGGCGATGGCCGGTGTGGTTTCTGCGGGTGAAGCTCTCATGACTCCATTCCACCCCGGTCACACCGAATTGGCCAGGGGGCGCCGTCACGACCTGGGCGTGACAGGAGTCATGGGTGGTGCAGGACGTCAGGACGCCGTGCTGCGCCAGCGCCGCTCGTCGTCGCGCGCCCACCGGGTGGCCGTCGCGTCCTCCCGAACGGGAGCGAACCAGTAGGTCCTGTCCGGGTCCCAGCCGGCGATGACGCTGGCGGTGCGGTCATCCAGGAAGATGGCCCGGGTTGCTGCGGCGAGATGGCAGGCGACAGTGAGGTGCACCCCGTCGTAGTGGCGCGAGATCGCAGCCCAGTCGGGCATCACCCAGCGCTGGCCGGGGGAATGAAGACCGGTCGTCTCCGCCCACTCACGTTCTACCGCAGCGGTGACGTACAGGGGGAAACGTCGGCACAGGTCAGCCCAGTCGTCGGGACCGGTGATCTCGGTGATCTCGGTGATCTCGGGGCTCTGGGGGATCTGGGGGATCTTGGCGGTGTCCGCGGGGGCCGTGGGGTCGTGGCGCTCAGTGGGCTCCGGCACGTGCAGCTTACGGACCCACGCTTCGTCGCGGAAGACATCTTCGACCAGCACCAGTCCGACCGGGGCACACCGGGACCCGTCGCTCATGCGACGGGTGGAGGAGAGCAACTTCACGTCGGTGTCGCTGGCGCTGCCAGGACGGGCGGACGGGAACGACCACCACTCATTGCTCCCCCGATGCTGGGCCGGGCACACCGAGATGCCGGTGGCGGGGCTGCCGGGCTGATCCGACCAGGACACGGTCCACTGGTCGTCCAGCGCATCCGAGGCGACCGGAGCATCCCACCAGCGGACATGCGGGGACGCGGCAACGACCTCCGCAGCGTCCTTCAGCGCTGCGACCACAACCGGGGAGGACGCCAGGACGTCCTCCCCGTGCGGCGGCTGCCAATACATGGCGGCGCCGACAGAGATGTCCAACGCAGCGTCGAGCAGATCCGGTGTTGGTTCTGCCAACGGTGTGGCCCGGATCAGGCGGGCGACCACGTCCGGCGGCATGACCTCCGGATAGTCGCGACCGTAGGAGCCATTGGAGATGTCGGTCAGGTCGGTGGTGTCGTCACCGTCGGTATGCCCCGAGCCTGCGGACGAAGAGAAGGACATGTAGACCATGCCGGTCTGCTCACCGAGATGGTGGGCGGCCTTGACCACGGCGCTGCGCAGCGGCAGCAGTTTTTCAGCGGGACGGCGCGCTTCTGCTGCCGCCTCCTCACTGAGCAGCACGAATTCCAGGAGCACCCGACGCCCCCGCGGGCCGGCCAGCAGGGTGTCGGGTGTCATGGTGGCGAGGCTACCTCAAGCCAGGTGCACGGTGCGCGCGCGCACGTGGCGGCACTCAACCACAGTTCTCGCCAGATCTAGCCGGCGATGAGCTTGTTGACCTGGCGGACGACCGGGGCCGGGGCGAAACGTGCCGACCAGCGCAGGGCCAGGTCCGGCAGGGACACGGAGTAGTCCTGGCGCTGGCGCTCGAGCCAGCCCTTCGGGTTCACGGACTTCCAGACGGCGGCGGCGACCTCGTCGGTGTCGATCCGCACACCGAGACGCTTGGTGGAAGCGGCCTCGACGTCGGCCAGCGGGGTCTTGACCCACAGCGGCATGAGGTTGACGACGCGGATGTCGTCCTTGCGCCACTCCAGGCTCATGGCCTGGGTGAAACCGTGGACGTAGAACTTGGAGGCGGAGTAGGGGGTGATGTGCGGCTGGCCGTAGATACCCGAGGCAGAACCCATCGAGATCATGTGAGCGCCCTTGGTGACCTTGAGGTAGGGGTAGGCGGCCTTTGCGCCGAAAGTGACACCGGTGCAGTTGATCTCGATGGTCTTGGCGATCAGCCCGGCAGGCTGCTCGGCGATGTCCAGGTCGCCGATGATGCCGGCGTTGTTGTCCAGCACGTTCAGCTTGCCGCCGGTGTGGGAGGTGAAGTCTGCGAGGGCAGACTCCCAGCTCTGGTAGTCGGTGACGTCGAGGTGTCCGGTGATGATATCCGGGTAGTCTTCCTTCAGCTTCGCCAGGTTGGCTTCATCGATGTCATAGGCACCGACGATCCAGCCCTTGTCACGGAACTTAAGTGCGACCTCGCGACCGATTCCGGCCGCGCCACCGGAGATGAAAATGCTCTTCTTGTTTGCCATGCACGCCAACCTACAATGCCGGAACGGGTACCGTTACTTAAACCGTAATATTCATATCAGAAAACCTCGTTCACTGAGTCTTCGCAGATCAGGATCCCGGCACGGCGTTCTCCGGCAAGGGGTGCATGTTCTCCGACAACCACCCGAAGGGCCCGGTCAGGAACTCGGTGGGCTCCACCGTCCCGGCACCCATGATGGGCGAGTTCGGGGTGCAGGCCTTCTCACCGTCCGGCGCGCTGCCCGGCACCAGGGCATCCCGGACGATGTCGATGACCCGCGGGGAGTACGACATGGAGATGTGGTCGGAATTGTCGGCGGCGCAGCCGTCCTGCACGGTGACGTTGTTGACGGTCGATCCCTCTTCTGCCTCCAGGAAAGTGGAGTGGTAAGGGGTGGTGACCTCGTCATACTTGGTGGCGACGGCGGTGTAGTCGACCCCCGGCACGGTGTCACCGTCAGCATTGAGCCGCTTCAGCAGCGGCGAGCCGTAGAGCTGCTGGATGCCGGCCTCGCCGACGACGTGATCCAGGATGGGGTCCAGGTTGAGACCCAGCTGCCCGATGAACCGGTCGAGGTTGCCGATGCCGGACATCGTGGTGCCGTGGTTCGTGGCCCCGAGGGTCACGACATGGTCGGTCTTCGCCGCGCCACCGTTGAACTTCAGGTACTGACGGGCGAGCAGACCACCCTGTGAGTGTCCGACGAGGTCAACCTGCTCCGCGCCAGTGGCGGCGAGGACCCGGTCGACGAAGGTGGCGATCTCCGCACCGGAGTCGGCGATGTCCTCGGTACCGAATGCATTGGGCAACAGGGTGCCGACCCCGCCCTTGTTGAGAATGTCGCCCTTGCCGTGGTTCGTCGCGTAGACACAGTGCCCGTCGGCGGCGAGCGCCGGCGCGACCGCCGCCCAGTTGTCGTAGGCCTTCTCCCAGGTGCCGTGGATCAGGACGACCGTGTCCCGGTCGTCCTGGAGCTCACAGTTCCAGTCGTTGACGCCGTCGGGCATCTTGGTGGGGTCGAGGAAACTCTCTGCGAAAGTGTCGATGAAGTTCGGGTTGTCGGACGCGCCGGTGGAACCGTCCGGGCTGGCAGACCCGGCCGACTGAGTCGCCGCCGTCGGAACGGCAACCCCACCACAAGTGCCAGGCCGCCGAGAACGGCCGCAACGGAGCTTCTGTGTTTTTACGCAACGTAACCATGACCGTACAGTGACCTGTATCACTCATATGTGCACATCGGGAGATATGCTCAAGGGGTGGCCCTGCAAGCGACCCGGCGAGCGCCCGGGCGGGTACCGGCCACTCCTCGTTCGCCCCCAGCTGCGCCCGGATTCCAGCGATCTGCAGATCGACGAAGGACTCGAAGATCTGGTCACCAGCGACACCTCACCGGAGACCTTGCCGTACGACCGTAATCCCACCCGCGCGCCCTCAATACCAGCAGCGTCCCCACAAAATCACTCACCGCATCGACCGCGCCATCAATCTTGGACTCACCGTCGGGACGTCCTGCCCGTCACCATTATCGGAACAACTCGCCAGAACAACCGCGGCGACCGTCACCGCCGCCATCGCGGACACATAGCGGACAGGGCGGGCAGACAAGGTTCGACCACAAACGTCATGAATCCACCATCGCATGTACGTGGACAATGTTCACTACGGCTGATCGGTCATCGCCCGGTACAGGTACCCACGGATCTCCACGCCGCGACCATTGATGTCGCTGCGCAGACGCACTGCATTGATCGCATCCTCATCCGCGTGTTCGGCGACGCTATCGGCGATCGCCATCAGATTCTCCTGCTCCTCAGCAGCAAGCGAACGCCCCTCCTCGAGCGCATTAGCCCGGTCGGGGGCATCGTCCGAACTGTCACCGGATGAATCAATGTGTCGCTGATAATCCCGGAAATCAGCCGCAGCCAGATTCAGGAGTTCCCGGAACACCTCGTCACTGTCCGCCCCTGCATCGACCATCATGCCGGGCTGTTCAGGGCGTTCGGGGCGACCTTCATCGTCCCCGGCGCCCCCGGCACTGCTCTCGTCATCATCATCGTCCTCAATCGTCCCGAACTGGACGAGAAGCCGTTCGACGATCTCCTCAGCGTCCGCGACCGCATCCAACTCGCCAGGCTGGGCGCGCAGCAGCTCAGCGATGTCATCAGTGTCGAAGCGGAGCGGATCCCCCTCCCCCTGTGCGGCACTGACCTCCACCGCGGTAACCGACGGCACGTCCTCGTCGTCCGAACAGCCAGGTAGCGCCAGGGCAATCACCGTCACTCCCGCCGCTGCTGCCATGCGACGGGACGGTGGGCTGGCGTGCCGGGGCATACGGATCATGTATCTCTTGTACCACGCCGAGTAAACCTCATTCACCTTTCCCGGGACTGCTGCACGGTTAGGTGACATCTGATCTGACTTACCCCGACGGGGTGGGTCTGGAAGGATGTTGCTGTGCCTAAGCCTTACCCGAAAGAGTTCCGTGCTGATGTGGTCCGCATCGCGCGGAATCGCGAGTCCGGTGTCTCGCTCGAGCAGATCGCGCAGGACTTCGGGATCCATCCGATGACCTTGCAGAAGTGGCTCCGCCAAGCTGATATCGACGAAGGCATCAAGCCAGGACAGTCCAGTACGGAGTCTGCCGAGTTGCGGGAGCTACGCAAGCGCAACCGGCTTCTGGAGCAGGAGAACGAGGTCCTGCGTCGGGCTGCAGCGTATTTGTCGCAGGCGAACTTGCCGGGAAAATGATGTACCCGCTCGTGAAAGAGCTCGCCAGTGACGGGGTCCCCGTGACGGTGACGTGCCGGGTCCTCAAGCTCGCCCGCCAGCCGTATTACCGGTGGTTAGACACCCCGATCACCGAAGCCGAGCTGATCGAGGCATATCGGGCGAATGCCCTGTTTGACGCTCATCGTGATGACACCGAGTTTGGGCACCGCCTGCTGGCTGACGAGGCCCGTGACGCCGGCGAGGTCATGGCCGACCGAACCGCATGGAAGATCGCCTCAGCTAATGGGTGGTGGAGTGTGTTCGGGAAGAAACGCGGCAAGAACGGCAAAAAGCCCGGGCCTGCGGTTCATGATGATCACTGCCTCGTCACGGACGAGGACGGCCGCGCCCGACATGAGTTCACCGCCCAGGCGCCGAACCAGCTCTGGCTGACCGATATCACCGAGCACCACACGAATGAAGGCAAGCTCTATCTCTGCGCGATCAAGGACGCGTTCTCGAACCGGATCGTCGGCTACTCGATCGACTCCCGGATGAAGTCCAGTCTCGCCGTGCGTGCGCTCAAGAATGCTCTCGCGATGCGCGAGAACACCGCAGGATGCATCGTTCACAGCGACCGCGGATCGCAGTTCAGATCCCGCAAATTCCGGCGCCGACTAACCCGCCACGGGCTGGTCGGCTCCATGGGACGGGTGGCTTCCTGCGGTGATAACGCGGCGATGGAGAGCTTTTTCGCCCTGCTGCAGAAGAACGTCCTCGACCGCCGCAGATGGGGCAGCCGAGAGCAGCTACGCATCGCGATCGTGACCTGGATCGAACGGACCTACCACCGGCGTCGCCGGCAAGCAGGACTCGGCCGATTGACGCCCATCGAATTCGAAACCAAGATGAACACACCACTGGCCCTCGCGGCCTGACTAACCGCTGTCACCTAACCGTGCAGCAGTCCCCCCCGTGCCGACGGCCCACGTATACCCCCGGGGAAACTCGTGGTGATCGAAGAACGCCCGCCGGAACGCGTTCGTGCTGGAGCAACCCACCCGCTGGGCAACCGTGTCCACCGTGGTCGACGTCGTGAGCAAGCGTTCAGCCACCTGCATGCGGACCACCCGCCACCAACGTCTCAGGGTCATTCCTGTCTCTGCGCGGAATGCCAGCTCGATACCGCGTGCGGACACATGCACCGAGGCTGCCAACTCCGGAACACCGCGGTCGTCGCCCGGACAAGCACTCCCGGGCGCGAACCTCCCCACGAGGACCGAACGAAGGCCTCCTCCGACGAAGCTTCCCCGACAACCTCCCCCAGAAACGACTGAAGGCCCCGGCCGCCGACGATCCACAC
>NZ_JBQQOC010000024.1:0-40977 GCF_052264515.1 Candidatus Corynebacterium faecigallinarum | reverse complement strand
CCCGACCAGGTCATCGCCTTCCGCCTCGATCTGCTTTTGCGCCCCCGATTGAGGAATCCGTTGCCATCGTCTCCAGGAAAAGTGGGCGCAAAAGCAGATCGAGGCGAGGTGCGCTCCGGGCACGCTCTGGGCACGCTCGGGGGCGCTCACTCCGACAGACCTGGCACCCCTGCACCCGGGTCACTTCCGGTAGGACTTGAAGCATGAACCTCGCGACCACCCAGACCCGCCGGCATGGCCACACCGTCAAGGAGCACATCCTCACCGCGCCACTGGTCCACGGCAGCGCCAGAAACACAGGCGACACCAGCAGCACAGGCGGCACCGGCAGTACAGGCAGCGCAGACACCCGGACCATCGACATCTACGCCCGTCAGTACGTCCCCGACGGCGGCGAGAACCTGCCGACACTGCTGTTTCTGCAGGGCGGCCCCGGCCACGGCAGTCCCCGGCCCCAGGCCAACGGCGACGGCGGGGAACTGAGCGGCTGGCTGGGCGAGGCGTTGAAGAACTACCGCGTGATCCTCTTCGACCAGCGCGGCACCGGACGGTCCACCCCGGTCGACGTCGCCGTCCCCGAGGCCTTGGGACCCAGCCCGGCCGACCAGGCCGAGTACCTCACCCACCTGCGTGCCGACAGTATCGTCGCCGATGCCGAACTGCTCCGTGAGGCGCTGGGCGAAGATCCGTGGACGCTGCTCGGACAGTCCTTCGGCGGTTTCTGTATCACCACCTATCTTTCGCAGCGTCCCGAAGGCGTGGCCGAGGCATTCTTCACCGGCGGGCTGCCCGGCTTCGTCGGTGCGTCCGACACCCGTATCGACGACGTCTACCGTGCGACCTACGCGAAAACCGCCATCCGCAACGACCGCTTCACCGCCCGGTACCCGTGGGCGCAGCAGCGCATCGCCGAGATCTGCCGACACCTCGACGACACCGAGGAGTCTCTGCCCACCGGCGAGCGCCTGACCTCGCGACGGTTCCGCACCGTCGGCATGAACCTGGGCCGCACCGGTGGCTTCGACACCCTGGCCTACCTGCTGGAAGAACCGTTCCGCACGGTTCCGGGCAGCCCGGGTTCCGCCGGACGACGCCGCCTGCGCACCCCGTTCCTCACCGAGCTGTCCAGTCACCTCAGCGTCGCCGATGCCCCGCTGTACGCGGTGGTCCACGAGACGATCTACGGCATCCGGGGGGCGACCAACTGGTCGGCGCATCGGATCCGCGAGGAGGTCCCCGGCTTCGCCGAGGAGGACGGCCACTACCTCACCGGCGAGCACTTCTACCCCTGGCACTTCGACGAGGACCCTGCACTGCGTCCGTGGAAGGCCGTCGCTGACCTTCTCGCCGACAAGGATGACTGGACGCCGCTCTACGACGCCGACCAGCTGCGTAACACCGAGGTTCCCACCGCCGCGGCAGTGTACCTCGACGACATCTTCGTCCCCTTCGAACTGTCGATGGAGACCGCTGCGACGATCCGGGGACTGCAGCCGCACGTCACCAACCGCTGGGAGCACAACGGCATTTCGCAGGACGGTGCGTCCATCTTCAAGCACCTGCGGGCGCTGACCCAAGACCACTGACGGCAGCCCCTTCCCGAGCTATGCATGTATAATGCATGCATGGGTGTCAACATGCAGATCCGCAACGTCCCGGAGGGGGTCCGCGACCGCATCGCCGAACGAGCTGCAGCGAAAGGGCAGAGCATCCAGGCCTACCTGCTCGAGATGGTGGAACGCGAAGCCCGGTTCGCCGGCAACGCCGCAACCTTCGACATCACTTCGGGTAGGCGCACGTCAATCACCGTCGATGATGCGGTCGACGTCGTGCGCGAAGGTCGCGAAGGCGGCGCCGAGGTCGACCGAGGGGACCTCCACGGGGAACTCGGATGATCGTCGTGGACGCCAGCGTCTGGGCAGTCGCCCTCACCGCTGACTCGGCAGAAGCATCCGCCGCGCGACAGGTTCTCGCCGACGACGTGCACTGGGCCATGCCGTCCCACGGACCGCTGGAGACTCTGCGGACAATCCGCCGTTTCGAAGCCTCCGGGCGTCTGTCCCCCGCATTGTCCACCGCCGCCATCGACGCGATGTGCGCCACCGAACTGGAAGTCGCGGAACCTTCGGCATCGCTGCTGCGGGACGTCTGGGCGCTCCGGCACCACATCAGCCCCTACGATGCGGCCTATGTCGTCCTCGCCGCCCGCCATGATTGTCCTCTGGTCACCTTCGACAAGCGTCTCGCCCGGGCGGCATCCGACGTCGGGGTGGAAGCCGTTGTCCCGTCGCCGGCCCCGCCACCGGACCACTAGGGCGATTCCGCGTCGGTGGGCTAACCTCATTCCCCGTGAATGTAACCCGGGACAGTAAAGACACCGTCCGCCTCCCCGTCCTGATCTCCCTGATCCTCGGCGCCTGCATCGGCTCCGGCATCTTCGCGCTGCCGCAGAACGTGGCGAACGTTGCCTCGCCGGGTGCGGCGATCATCGGTTGGACGATCACGGGCGTCGGCATGCTGTGCATCGCCTTCGTCTTCCAGTCCCTCGCCCAGCGCAAGCCGCACCTGGACTCCGGCGTGTACAGCTATGTGCGTGCCGGCCTCGGCGACTTCGTCGGCTTCGCCTCCGGCTGGGGCTACTGGCTGGCCTCGATCATCGCCCAGGTCGGTTACGCCACGCTGTTCTTCAGCTCCCTGGCCTACTTCTTCCCCATCTTCGACGGACGCAACCTGCTGCTCAACGCCCTCTGCGTCTCCGTGCTGAACTGGACGATCTTCGCCGTACTGGCCCGGGGAATCCGGCAGGCCGCGGTGATGAACCTGATCACCACCACGGCGAAACTGCTGCCGATCGCCGCCTTCCTCATCCTGGTGGCCTTCCTGGGTTTCAACACCGAGGTCTTCACCGCAGACTTCTGGGGACGCGCCCTGACCTTCGGTGACGACGGCGACGAGGCCGCCAGCCTGTCCACCCAGGTCAAGGGCATGATGCTGTTCACCGTGTGGGCGTTCATCGGTGTCGAGGGCGCGTCGGCGTACTCCCGGCGCGCCAAGACCCGGCGGGATGTCTCCCTGGCGACCCTGCTCGGCTTCCTCGCGGTGTTCGTCCTGCTGCTGCTGGTGAGCTTCCTGTCCTACGGCGTGGCGTCCCGCGAGGACCTCGCGGCGATGGGAGACAACTCCATGGCCGAGGTGCTGAAGCTGGTCGTCGGCCCCTGGGGCGGCGGGCTGATCTCCGCCGGTCTGTGCATCTCCGTGCTCGGCGCCTACGTCTCCTGGCAGATGCTCTGCGCCGAGCCGCTGACGCTGATGGCGCAGGACAACCTGCTGCCGAAGAAGCTGGGTCGCATCAACCCCTCCGGCGCCCCGGTCTCCGCGCAGCTGCTGTCCGCGCTGGTCATCCAGCTGTTCATCGTGATCTTCTTCCTCAACGAGTCCGCCTACACCACGATGGTGCAGCTGGCGACCTCGCTCTACCTGATCCCCTACCTCTTCGGCGCGCTGTACCTGATCTTCCTCGCCACCCGTGGGGAGGGCATCCGGCACCCGGAGGCCGGCCGGTCGATCAACCTCGACGGCCCGACGGTGGGCCGGAGGACGAACCGTCTGCACCTGCTGATCGCGGTGGTGGCGTTCATCTACTCGGTGTGGCTGTTCTACGCCGCCGACCCGAAGTTCGTGCTGCTGGGGATGGTGCTCGTGGTCCCGGGCATGATCGTCTACGCCATCACCCAGATCCAGGGCGGACGCCGGGTCTTCAACGCCTTCGAGTGGTTCGTCGCCGCCGTGGTCGTCGCCGCCGCGGTGACCGCCGTGGTGCTCTGGACGCAGGGAGCCATCGACCTGTCGTAGGCCCCGGAGTCTGGCGCCTGGGCCTGGTGTCTGGGCCTGGTGTCTGGCGCCTGGTGTCTGGCACCTGGTGTCTGGGCCTGGTGTCTGGCGCCTGGTGTCTGGCACCTGGTGTCTGGGCCTGGTGTCTGGCGCCTGTCCGACCCGGCTTTATCCTCTGCGTCATCGGAGTGTGCCCAGCGTCATCGAAGAATGTCGCTCTGGCTCATCAAAACGACATTCTTCGATGACGCTGGGCACACTTTAATGACGCAACTCGGCCTGACGGGGCGCGCGCGTGCCTGAGAGCAATGAACTTGCACACCTGACCGCAGATCCAGGGGCGAGACGCGAGTGCGCATAACAGGACGTGGGTATCCCGCATCCCTGCTGGGAACTCCCCCAGACATTCAAATGCAACGGCCACGCTGACCCCCCTAGAATCGCCACCATGCGCACCCGCCCCTTCACCCAGGTCGACGTCTTCTCCCCCACGCCTTTTCTCGGCAATCCGCTGGCGGTGATCTTGGACGCAACCGGGATGACCGACGAGCAGATGCAGGACGTCGCACTGTGGACGAACCTCTCCGAGACCACCTTCGTCCTGCCGCCCACGTCGGACGGCGCGTCCGGGGGCGCCGACTACCGCGTCCGGATCTTCACGCCCGGCGGCGAAGTCCCCTTCGCCGGACACCCCACCCTCGGGACCGCACATGCGTGGTTGGAGAACGGTGGGACGCCGCGACGGGACGACGTGGTCGTCCAGGAATGCGGGGCCGGCCTGGTGGAGCTCACTGTGAACACTGGGGACACTGGGGACACTGGGGACACGGCAGGTGGGCTCGCCTTTGCTGCCCCTCCAACCACCCGGTCTGGACCCGTGTCGGACGCGGACCTGGGTGCCTTCTGCGCCGCCCTCGGCATCGACCGGGACATGGTGGTCAACCACCAGTGGGTGGTCAACGGGCCAGAGTGGGCGGTGGTCCAGCTGCCGAGCGCACAGGACGTCCTGGATCTGGGGCCGGATTTCTCCGAGCATTCTGACCTGCTGCTCGGCGTGGTCGGTTTCTACGGGGACGAGGATGGCCACGACAATGGAGACGGTGACAGCGCAGATGTTGAGGTCCGCGCCTTCGCCCCGGGCGCCGGAATCCACGAGGACCCGGTGACCGGGTCACTCAACGCCTCGATCGGCCAGTGGCTGCTGCGCTCCGGCCAGGTAACCGGGGCGTACACCGCCTCCCAGGGCACCGTCATGGGGCGCACCGGCCGGGTCACCGTGACACCCACCGCGGACGGCGGGAACGTGCTCGTCGGAGGGGCCACCACCACACTGATCCGGGGAAGCGTCGACGTCTGATCAGCGCACCGTCGGCACCACCGGGGGCTAGCCGGGGACACCTGGCTCGACTACCATTCTGGGCACCACCCGATGTACCATCACCTGCCTTTTCTTTCCCCGCGACATCATCGCGGGTGCCCCCCGCGGGAGTCGTCATGACCGTGATCCTCTGGACCATCAACATCATCCTGACCGTCGGCTTCGTCGGCTCCGGATTGATGAAGCTCGGCCGGGCGAAGGGCTCGCTGGTCGATGCCGGACTGGAGTGGGCCGACGACTACGGTGAGAACACCGTGAAGTTCATCGGCGCGGTGGAGTTCCTCGGCGCCCTCGGACTGATCCTGCCCCGCGCGCTCGGCATCGCCCCGGTCCTGTCGACCGTCGCCGCAGCCTGCCTGGCACTGGTCATGGTGGGGGCTGTGAGAACCCACGTCCGACGTGGTGAATTCCCCGGCCAGGCAGGCACCCCGGCCGCAGCATTAGGGGTTCTCGCCGTGACCAGCGCGACACTGGGGACACTCACCCTCTAGTCAAAGATACCGGGGGGGGTACCCTATCCGGCATGAATGTTACCCCGGAGCAGGTCGCCGCCGTCCACCGTCGGACGCTGAACGTGGTGATCCTCAGTCAGGTCCTCGGCGGTGCCGGACTGGCCGCAGGCATCTCCGTCGGCGCCCTGCTCGCCGCCGACATGCTGGGGTCGGACGGCCTAGCCGGTCTTCCCACCGCCCTGTTCACCCTAGGCTCCGCACTGACCGCCTTCCTGGTGGGACGCTCCACACTGCGCCTGGGACGCCGCATCGGCCTCGCCGCCGGGTTCGTCGCTGGCGGCCTGGGTGCCGTCGGCGTCATCGTCGCCGCCACCATCGACAACCTGCCACTACTGTTCATCTCCCTGTTCGTCTACGGCGCCGGCACGGCGACGAACCCGCAGGCCCGCTACGCCGGCGCGGACCTGGCACCTGCGGACAAGCGCGGCCACGGCACCTCGATGGCGATGGTCGCCACCACCATCGGCGCGGTGGCCGGACCGAACCTCATCGAGCCGATGGGACAGGTGGCGGACGCCCTGGGCATCCCCACGCTCGCCGGGCCGTTCATCCTCGCCGCCGCCGCCTACCTCAGCGCCGGTGCGGTGCTGTTCGCACTACTGCGTCCGGACCCTTACCTGTTGGCCCGGCAGCTGTCGGGGACTGTGACACCGGCCGAGAGCACAAGCACTGAAGACGCGGTACCGCACCACGGCACAGCCGCCATCCCACCGGTCGGTGCCGGCGCCTGGCTCGGTGCCACGGTCATGATCCTCACCCAGATCATCATGGTCGCGATCATGACCATGACCCCGGTCCACATGGCCGCCCACGGCCACGGCATGGGCGCGGTCGGCCTGGTCATCGGACTGCACGTCGGTGCGATGTGGTTGCCGTCGCTGGTCACCGGACGCATCGTCGACACGGTCGGACGCATCCCTGTCGCCCTCGCCGGCGGAGTCACCCTGTTGACCACCGGGGCACTGGCCGCACTCGCCCCTGGCGACAACCTGACCCTGCTGGTCATCGCACTGATACTGCTCGGACTGGGCTGGAACCTCGGGCTGGTCTCCGGCACGGCGATGGTCGTCGATGCCACGGTGCCGGAGAACCGCCCGCAGGCCCAGGGCACCATCGACGTCGGTGTGGCATTGTCCGGCGCAGTCGCCGGTCTGGGCTCCAGCGTGATGATGACCGCGACGAGTTTCCAGGTGTTGGCCATCGTCGGTGGCGCACTGTCACTGCTGATCGTGCCGGCGCTGATCCGAGAACGGCGGGCCAGGAGAAGCATTGAAAGAGCCGAAAGTACCGAAAGAACATTCGTGTGACAAAATAACATCTGCAGTTCTATCCATGACTTCTCCTCGCCGCCGACTGGCCGCACCCTTCACCACGCCCAGGGCCGTGACCGTACCCGCCGCTGCTGCTGCCCCGGGCGTCCCACCGTCCCTCATCGCCGCCGACCCGAGCATCGCCGAGCCGGCGTCCGACCCCTTCTACACCCCGCCGGCGACGATCCCGGACGCCCCCGGCTCACTGATCCGCGACCAGCGGGCATCCCACCCGTTGGACGTTGCCGCCCGCGCCGACAAGATCCTCTACACCTCCACCACGCAGGACGGTGTGCCCGTCGCCACCAGCGCCACCGTCATCGAACCGGCGGGACGGTGGCAGGGCAACGGTCCGACCCCCACCATCGTCTTCGCGCCCGGCACCCGCGGCAGTGGCGACGACTGCGCCCCCTCGAGGGCGGACAACCTGCTCGGCGCGATTACCGACGACTCCAGCCAGCCGATGAACTTCAACTACGAGTACCCGTTCTATGCCGCGGCGTCCGCCATGGGCATCCGGGTCATCGCCGCCGACCTGATCGACCTGGGAACCCCTGGTCAGCACACTTACGTCAACCACACCGAGGAAGGCCAGGCCGTACCGGACGCCGCGCGTGCCGGCGTGGAGTTCGTCGGTGCGGCGGCCGACTCGCCGATCGGCTTCTACGGCTACTCCCAGGGTGGTGGAGCTGCGGCCGGGGCGGCCGACCATGCTGCTACCTACGCCCCAGAGCTCAATGTGAAGGGCACCTTCGCCGGTGCCCCGCCCGCCGACCTGCTCGAAGTCGTCAAGGCGGTGGACAACCACATGATTGCCGGAGTCGCCGGCTACGCGCTCAACGGCGCACTCGCCCGCCACCCGGAACTCGCCGATCTGCAGGACGAGTACTTCAACGAGAAAGGCCACGAGTTCATGGCCGCCACCGCCGACGAATGCATCGGCAACTCGGTGGAGAACTGGGAGAACACCGACACCCGTACCCTGACCAAGGACGGCCGGTCGTTCTCCGGGATCGCCGAGTCCGATCCCCGCCTGCGTGATGTGCTGACCAACTCCCACTACCGGCTAGGCACCCGGGCACTCAACGCACCGATGTTGGTCCTCAACGCCGCCCACGATGACACGATCCCCTACGACCAGTCCCGTGAGATGGCGGCGTCCTACTGCGCTCTCGGAGGGTCGGACGGCGCACACGCGCCGGTGCAGTTCATCACCGACCCGATGCCGGAGATCGCACCGAAGACCGCGGCGAACCACGCCGTGCCGATGTTCTCCCAGGCCGGGACGGCGTTCAGCTGGATCGTCGACCGGTTCAACGGGGTTGCCGCGCCGAACAGCTGTGGGTCGCTGTAACGGCACCCCGGGAGACTATTTGTCGGGACGCTCCTGGTCACGCCGTCCCTGGCTCGGCCTGTCCTGTCCACGCCCGTCCTGCCCACGGCGCCGCTGCTCCCACAGCACCACCGCGGTGGAGCGCGGCACGTGCACGATCTCGCCGCGCCGGCGTCCGCCAGCGGTACCAGCACCACCGGCACCGTCCCCCTCCGCACGCCGCTCGGCCGCGGCCAGGCGACGACGCAGGGCGGCCGCCTCATCCTCCAGGTCGCGGACCCGGTTCTGCAGGTCGATGATCGCCTTGATCCCGGCGAGGTTCACACCCTCATCGTGACTCAGCCGCTGGATCTCCTGAAGCTGTTCGATGTCGCCCTGGGAGTAGCGGCGTCCACCACCGCGGGTACGCTCCGGGGAGACCAGGCCCATCCGGTCGTAGGTGCGCAACGTCTGTGCGTGCATGCCGGTGATCTCGGCGGCGACGGAGATCACGAACACCTCGCGCTCGCCCCGGTCAGGACGACCGTTGCCGTTGCTGCCTTTCTGCTCCGCCATCCTCGATCACCTCATCAGTTCCCGGACCAGTCCGCACGGGGGTCGAACCCGGCCCGCTTCTCTTCCTCGGCATAGTGGCGCAGGGCACTGGCCGCGCCCTCGTCCAGCTTCTTCGGCACCGCGACCTTCACGGTGACCAGCAGGTCACCGGAGTTGCCGTTGCGCTTGGTCACGCCCCGGCCCCGCACCCGCAGGGTGGTGCCGTCGGCGGTGCCGGCCGGGATCTTCACCCGCACCTTCGTGTCCAGCGTCGGGACGGTGACCGTCCCGCCGAGTGCGAGTTCGGTGAAACTCACCGGGACGGTCATCTTCAGGTCGTCACCACTGCGGGTGAACAGGTCGTCCGGCTTCACGTGGACGGTGACGAACAGATCTCCAGCGGGACGTCCCCGCTCCCCGGCCTCGCCCTGGCCGGCCAGCCGCACCTTCTGCCCGTCGACGACACCGGCGGGCACCCGGACGGTGATCGTGCGGGTACGCGTCACCCGACCGGTGCCGGCGCAGTCGTCACAGGGGTCCTCGATGCGGGTGCCGGTGCCGTTGCAGTCAGCGCAGGGCCGTGAGAATCCGAACGCCCCACGGTTCTCCGAGACCATGCCGGAGCCGGAGCACGTGCCGCACTTCGGTGCGGAGGTCCCCGGGGTGGCACCGGAACCGTGACAGGTGGTGCAGGCAGCCGGGCTGGTGAGCCGGATCGGGACGGTGACACCCTTGGTCGCCTCGCGGAACTCCAGGGTGATATCGGTCTCGACGTCCGCACCGCGGGTGCGGCGGGTGCGGGTGGAGCGGGCGCTGTCTCGACCTGCCCCGCCTCCGAACATGTCGCCGAAGACATCGCCGAAACCGCCACCGCCGGAGCGTCCTGACCGGTTGAACAAATCACCCAGGTCGAAGCCCTCGGACGTCCCCGCCCCGCCGAAGCCACCGGCGCCACCGGCACCGGCACCGCCGCCGGTACCGAAGCCACTGAAGCCGCCGTAGCCACCCAGACCACCGCTGGCGACCATCTGCTTCAGCTCGTCGTACTCGCTGCGCTTGTCCTTGTCACCGAGCACGGAGTAGGCCTCGGAGGCAGTCTTGAAGCGGTTCTCAGCGACAGTGTCCCCGGGGTGCGCGTCGGGGTGGTTGTCCCGGGCGATCTTCCGGTACGCCTTCTTGATCTCGTCGGCATCGGCCGTGGATGACACGCCGAGGTCAGCGTAGTAGTCCTTGTCGATCCACTCCTTCTGAGCCACCGTCGTCCTCTCTGTCTGGTACGTCTTCGTTGTATCGATGTTCTCGCGGTACAGCGTGAAACTTGAGTCTATCACGCTAAGGTCTACCTCCCTCAACGCACACCCGGCACCCCACATTCCCGGCTGTTAGGATGTGAGTCCATGTTCTTCCGAGGCCGACGCAGACGACGTGCGACACAGCAGATTCAGCAGGACGACCTGCATTCTCGCAGCGTCGTCGACACTGACGGCCCGGACCAGATGTTCCCCCACCTCACCGCCGAGCGCGCCGATCTGCTGCGCGAGGAAGCCATGCAGGCCCTCCACGACGAAGGGTTCGACACCGTCTGGCGTCCCGACGGATACATCGCCGCCACCCCGGAAGGCCGGCCCAGCGCACCCCCGCGACTCGTCGGGCTCGACAACCTGTCGCTGCGCATCGCCCAGGAGCCCGTGGACACGCCGAGGTCCGACATCGCCCGGTTCGTCCGCACCTTCGTGCGCACCGTGGTCACCGATGCCGAGGTCGACATCGACGCCCTGCCGGACGCCGACTTCCTGCGTGGCCTGAAAGTCCGGATGATGCCCACCGAGATGCTGCAGGCAACTCCCGGCAACACGGCCGGGAACCCGAACTTCCAGGACGGCGTCCGCGAGATCGCCGAGGGCCTGTCCGCCGCACTGGTGCTCGACACCGATGCCGCAGTGATCACCCTCAACGACGACCACCTCACCGCCCACGGTGGGGACACCACCGACGGCCTCTCCGACCTGCACCGTGTCGGCCACCGCAACACCTGGCAGGAACTCGTCGACACGCCCGTCAACGTCACCCGGGTCACCGGCGACGACCCCGGCGCGCGGTTCTGGGCCCTGGACTCCGAGAGCTTCTTCCTGGCCACCGCCCCGCTGTTCCTCGACCAGTTCCTGGCCCGGTACATCCCGGGACTCGACACCTCCGAGGGGGTACTCGTCGCCGTGCCACACCGCCACCTGGTGCTGGTACGCGAGGTCAGCATGGGCACCGACCTGCTGGAGGGTATCAACGCGATGACGTCGGCGGCCGTACACCAGTTCACCGAGAACCCCGGTGCGGTGTCACCCCGGCTGTACCTCGACCACAACGGCGAGCTGAACGCCTTCACCGGTGTCACCACCCGGGACAACGGCCAGCAGGTGCTGCAGGTCTACCCCGACGAACACCTCATGCGACGACTCAACGAAGGAGACGGAATCGACGGCGTGGACGGTATCGAGTACGGCAACCCCGACGACCCGGATGGTCCTGACCGGCCGAACGGCGACGACGTTTGAGGGGACCGGAACGGAAGGTGAACCGGCGCGGATTCCTCCTCGGCGGCGCCGGAGCCGTCGGGCTCGGCGCCGCCGCCGTCGGTGGCGCGATGCTGCTCGGCGGGCAGGACGGCCCCATCGGCCCCGGTGGTGGCGGTGATGATGGCGCCGACAAGATCCCGGCCATCGACCCCGGACCGCTGCAGCTGCAGGTCAACGACGCCGATCACCCGGGGCGGGTCAGCGTACTCACCGCCGACGGAACCGCGCTGGTCCACTTCGACGGCTACCGGCTGACCTCGTCGATCGGCACCCGGGCCGCCACGGTGGACGACCCGTCCGGCGGGGAGCCCGGCACCGGTCCGGTGCGCGTGGAGTTCGAGGTCACCGACGCCGACTACACCGCCGCGGTGACCTACCGGGCGGAGGGATCGACCGTCACCGCCGACTGGGAATTCTCCGTGCCCGGCACCGGCTACGCCGATGGTGACGCGCTGCTGCGCTCCGGACGTATCTACCGCACCCTCGTCGACGCCGACAGCGACACCGGCATCCACATCCCCGCGACCCGCTGGAACCGCGACCCCGGTGGCGGCGTCCCGGTACTGGACCGTGTCACCGAGCTGCACTTCATCGACTGGACCAGCAGCGACGAAGATGGGGACACCCGGATCTCCGGCTGTCTCAGCGCCGAGGGCTCCCGCTCCCGCAACACGACCACCCTCCACGCCCCGCCCACCCCGCCCGCAGACCACACCGACGACGGACTCTGGCGGGCCCACGTCGAGTTCCGCGCCGACACCACCGCCGCCGCCGCCCGTGACCTGCTGGACGACGGACGCACCCTGCTCGCTGGCGGCGTCCTGTCCCACCCCGCACTGCCGGAGCGCACCGTGGACGTCAGCGGCCCGGGCACGTACAACGTCCTCACCGAGGCCGGCGAGCAGACCTTCACCGTCGGCGTCACCGACGCCCGAAGCCGCACCAGCAGCACCAGCAGCACTGACGTCGAGGTCGTCGCACGCAGCTTCACCGGCGAGGAGGTACACCGCTCCACCCACACCGTCGAGGTCCCCGAGGACACCGACTACGTCGACACCGAGGTCACCATCGACCTGCCGGGCCCCCGCTCCTGGACCGCCGTCGAGGTCACCTGCGCCGACTCCTTCGCCCGCACCGCCGCCGCCGTGTGGCCGGAGTACGAGTACGGTCCAGCCGAACAGTCCATCGTCGGGCTGAGTGGTTTCTCCGCCCAGGCGTCCGGTTCACAGGCCCCGGCCCTGGAATCCGCCGAGGACGAGAAGGAGCTGTGGCAACGCATCGGTGTCGCCCACCTGCGCAACCCCTGGCTGAGTGCCGAGGAGTCCGTCGACCTCGGCATCAGCAACGCACTGCAGCCCGGCGGCTCACCGGGGCAGTTCAGCGATGAACGCCTCGACCGCGGCGGCCAGACCTTCACCGAATGGGCCACCGACAACATCGACCGTGGCGAGGATGCCGACGTGTCCCACTACGAGCTGCTCAACGAGTGGAACATCGACGGCACCGACATCCGGGGCCGCGCCAGGGAGTACACCAGCGACTGGTTGATCCCCTTCCGCGCCGAACTCGACCGCCGCGGCTCCTCGGCGAAGCTCATCGCCATGGCATTGGCCGGATGGGACGCGTCCTTCCTCGACATCATCGACGACGACGGCGGGTGGGACGCCCTCGACGGCATCGCCGAACACGCCGGACGCGGCAACTACGTCCCCGACTACGACAGCGGGCGCTGGAACTTCCTCGGCCAGGTCCGCACCGCGCGGGCCTACCTCGACGGACGCCTCGAACGCGGTGGCAACGCCGAAGAACTGTGGCTCACCGAGTGCTACTCCTGCACCCGGCCGAATGCCTGGTGGTACGACGATGAACGCACCGCCGCCGACTCCGTCCTGCTGTCCCTGATGCTCGCCAAAGCCGAGGGCGCGACCGGCACCCACTGGTTCCAGCTCGCCGATGGACTGTGGCACGACAAGCACGGCGTCGACCCGGTGGAGAGCGAGTACCACTACGGACTGCTGCACGCCGACCGGTCGCCGAAACCATCGCTGCCGGCCTTCGCGCACGCGGCAGAGTGGCTGGACGGCGCGGTGTTCCTGGGGTGGGTCGAGTCGCCGCACCCCGACCTGCGCGGACTACGGTTCCGGCGCGGTGACGACAAGGTGTTCTGGGTCCTGTGGAGCCGGCAGGACGGCTACCTGAACAACGCCGACCACGGCACGGACAGCGCCTTCCCCCACCCCGAGGCATGGGTTGTCCCGGAGGGCGACACGGTGACCGTGACCGTGCCCGGGATGGAGACCGCCGTCGACGTCCTCGGCGCAGCGGTTCCACTCGGCGACGGCGGTGACGGCGACGGCGATGGCGATGGCGATGGCGATGGCGGCAGTGTCGCGGTGACCGTCGGAGCGTCCCCCATCATCATCAGCGGGGACCTCGACCCCGACCTGGCTGGGCCTGAGACCGTCACCGGGGACATGCGGGTCGACCTCACCGAGGTCACCGTTCGACGGGCTGAAGACTCCGACTCTGCACTGGTCATCGAGGGTGTCAACGGCACCGACTCGCGGTTGGGGCTGCGGGTGATGGGGCGTCAGGTCGACGGCGAGATCGACGAGAAGTCGGTCATCGTGCCCGCCGGGGAGTTCACCGAGGTCGTCGACATGGGTGAGTCCATGCCCCTGGACGACTCCTCCCCGGCCGCGTCGGTCGCCGGGGCCGTCGACGGGATACGCCCGCAGGTCCGGGTGTTAGCCCAGAAGCGGGAACGCACGGTGCCGGATGCCGCGGAGACGCAGGTCTACCGCGCGGAGTACTACCGCAGCGTATGAGCGGGGCGACTGGCGGGTGTGCGCGTCCCTCCCGTCCCCGCCCCCCACCTCACCTCACCACACCTCACCCCACCTCACCCCACCACACCTCACCACACCCACTGACAAATACCCATGGCTGGAGGTACGCTGACCAGCCCACACGCGTACCTCCAGCCATGGGGATTTCTCCGATTGCGACAAAGTGAAGCACCTGTCACCTCCCCACGGTTAGATAGGCCCATGGGGACATTCGGGGGACACCTGTGGATCAACGCCGAGAAGCAAGGGCGCATCAAACCGGGACGCGGACCGTACTTCACGCGCCGCGTCTACCCGTCGCGTACTCCTCGGCGACGCCGCGACGCGCTGGCCGACGGCACTCCGCGCAGGAAGGTCGACAGTTGGGAACGACTGGCCAGCGGAATCGTCCTACCACCTGATCCCCACGGAGCAACCGGCACACCGCCGGGCCACCGGCTCGGCCCCGCTGGATGGAGCGCAGAGGACCCCGGCACCTTGACCTGGGACATCCTCACCCGGCTCCGCGCCCACTGGCTGTCCACACCGGACAGCGTCGGCGCAGGATGGTGCGCCATCGCCGCCCACGGAATGCCGTACTGGGCCGACAGCGAGCCGGTCCTCCTGTTGTCGGAACGGCGTCGCCGGAACAGGACGAGCACCGGAACAGCAACCCACCGTCAGCTGACCGAAGGAACACCGACGGTCACCATCGACCCCTACTTCCCGCACCTCGAAGTGGTCGACGCGGGGACAGCCGTCGCCCAATGTGTCGCGACTATCTGGGCGGGGAAGAAGTCGTGGTGGGTGCCGGACGTACCGGGGCTCGACGATCGCGAGGTGCGTACCATCCAGTTCATCGACGCGTCCTACCAGTGCACACATCTCGACACCGACGACATCCGGTCCCGTGCACGGAACATCGTGGACCGTAGGACCCTCGACGGGTTCCTCGAGCTCTGCGACGTCGGGGCGCAGTCACCGATGGAGACGATCACCCGGCTGGTCCTGCGTGATGAGCTGCCGGCCGGGCACGGATGGACCTCGCAGGTGACCATCTCCCTGGACAGCGGGAGAGTCAGCAACCGGTCGATGCCCGGGGACAACGTCACCACACCCGACCTGGCGTGTACGTCATTGAAGGTGGCGGTCTACTACGACGGCAACCACCACACCGGCGAGGAGCAGAAGCTGAGGGACTTCCGGCTCTACCAGCGGCTCAAGAGTCTGGGGTGGGAAGCGGTGCGCATCGACAAGGAACTGCTGCGGGACCGGGCCGACATGTTGGATCAGATTCGGGCGGCGATCAACGCCGCCCGGCGCAACGCAATATGAAATGCCCATGGCTGGAGGTACGTGAACCGGGTGGTTCATGTACCTCCAGCCATGGGTATTCAGCGTGGAGAGCCGGAGGACGCGGCGGCGCTAGCGGTCGGCGATGACGACCATGGCGGTCCGCAGCACGCGGTCGCCGAGGCGGTAGCCCTTGCGCAGGACGGTGCCCAGCGCCTTGTCGTCGCCGGTCGACATGTCCTGCACGGCCTCGTGGTGCGACGGGTCGAACTCGTCACCCTCGGCACCGAAGGTCTCGACCTTCAGCGAGGCGAACACGGCGTCCAGCTTGTCGGCCACGGCCTTCAGCTGCCCGGTGAGGTCACCGTGCTGCTCGGCCAGGTCCAGGTCATCCCGGATCGGCAGCAGTCCGGCGACGGTGTCGGCCTTCGCGCTCTCACGGATCGCCCCCCGGTCGCGCTCGGTGCGCTTGCGGTAGTTGGCGTACTCGGCGCTCATCCGCTGCAGGTCGGCGGTGCGCTCGGCGAGCTCGACCTCCAGCGGAGATGCCTCGGGGGCGGCCTCCGCCTCGGCAACCGCCTCGTCAGCGGCGTCGGCGGCAGCATCTGCGGCGGCGGTGGCCTCGGTGGCGGTGGCGGGATCCTCGGCGAGGGCGTCTTCGACCTCGGCGTCCAGCACCTCGTCACCGGCACCACCGGCGTTACCGGCAGCGGCGTCGGCGGCTTCGGTGGCGTCGATCACGGCGTCCTCCTCCGGCGTGGTCTCGGCCAGGTCGGGGCCGGTGTACTCCTCGTCGGTCACGGCGGGATCACCGGGGTCGGCGGGGTTCGGCTGGGTCACTTGTTCTCACCCTTGTCGGCACTGTCAGCGCTGTCGGCGTCGTCCTCGTCGACGACCTCGGCATCAACGACATCGTCCTCGGCTGCGGCACCCTCGGCACCCTCGGCGCCGGCGCCCTCAGCCTCAGCCTCGTAGATGGCCTTGCCCATCTCCTGGCTCTCGGCGGACAGCTTCTCGACGGAGTCCTTGACGGCCTCGATGTCGTCGCCCTTGAGTGCCTCGTCGACGGCGTCGGCGGCCTCGGTGACCTTGGTCTTGGTCTCCTCGGAGACCTTCTCCTCGTTCTCGGTGAGGAACTTTCGGGTCTGGTAGACCATCGACTCGGCGGAGTTGCGGACCTCCTGCTCCTCGCGACGCTTCTTGTCCTCGTCAGCGTGGGCCTCGGCGTCCTTCACCATCTGGTCGATCTCCTCCTGGGACAGACCGGAGCCGTCCTGGATGGTGATGGTGGACTCCTTGCCGGTGCCCTTGTCCTTGGCGGTGACGTGGACGATGCCGTTGGCGTCGATGTCGAAGGTGACCTCGATCTGCGGCACACCACGCGGGGCCGGGGCGATGCCACCGAGCTCGAAGGAGCCGAGCAGCTTGTTCTGCTGGGCCATCTCGCGCTCACCCTGGAAGACCTGGATCTGTACCGACGGCTGGGAATCCTCGGCGGTGGTGAAGGTCTCGGAGCGCTTGGTGGGGATGGTGGTGTTGCGCTCGATGAGCTTGGTCATCACGCCACCCTTGGTCTCGATACCGAGGGACAGCGGGGTGACGTCGAGCAGCAGCACGTCCTTGACCTCACCGCGCAGGACGCCGGCCTGCAGGGCAGCGCCCACGGCGACGACCTCGTCCGGGTTGACGCCCTTGTTGGGCTCCTTGCCCTTGGTCAGGTCCTTGACCATCTCGGTGACGGCGGGCATACGGGTGGAGCCACCAACGAGCACGACGTGGTCGATGTCGCTGACCGGCACGTCGGCGTCCTTCAGGACGGCCTGGAAGGGCTTCTTGGTGCGGTCGAGCAGGTCCTGGGTGATGCGCTGGAACTCGGTGCGCGACAGGGTCTCGTCGAGGAACAGCGGGTTCTTGTCCTGGTCGACGGTGATGTACGGCAGGTTGATGGAGGCCTGCTGGGAGCTGGACAGCTCGATCTTGGCCTTCTCGGCGGCCTCACGCAGACGCTGCAGGGCCATCTTGTCCTTGGACAGGTCGACACCGTTGGCGGTCTTGAACTTGTCGACGAGCCAGTCGACGACGCGCTGGTCCCAGTCGTCGCCACCGAGGGCGTTGTCGCCCGAGGTGGCGCGGACCTCGACGACACCGTCGCCGATCTCCAGCAGGGACACGTCGAAGGTGCCGCCACCGAGGTCGAAGACCAGGATGGTCTGTTCGTTGTCGCCCTTCTCCAGGCCGTAGGCCAGTGCGGCCGCGGTCGGCTCGTTGACGATACGCAGGACGTTCATGCCGGCGATCTGGCCGGCATCCTTGGTGGCCTGACGCTGGGCGTCGTTGAAGTAGGCCGGGACGGTGATGACGGCGTCGGTGACGTCCTCACCGAGGTAGGACTCGGCGTCCCGCTTGAGCTTCTGCAGGGTACGGGCCGAGATCTCCTGGGCGGTGTACTTCTTGTCGTCGATCTGCTCGGTGGTCCATGCATCGTCACCGATGTGGCGCTTGACGGAGCGGATGGTGCGGTCGACGTTGGTGACCGCCTGGTTCTTCGCGGACTGACCGACCAGGACCTCGCCGTTCTTGGCGAAGGCGACGATCGACGGGGTGGTGCGGGCACCCTCGGAGTTGGCGATGACGGTGGCCTCGCCACCCTCCAGCACGCTGACGACCGAGTTGGTGGTTCCCAGGTCAATACCGACTGCGCGTCCCATGTGTTGATTCCTCCTGTGTATGTGGGCCGTATTCACCCGGGTGGCGTGAGTTTGATTGCCACCCGGGTCGCATTAAGTGAGCTTCACTCAAGTCTGCACCCCGGGTTCCGGAGAGTCAACTCAAGTTGAGTTCGCTCCACTCAATTGTCTGACATCCGGTACAACGGCCCGCAGCGCAAAGTTGTTCCCACTCCACTCAACTTTTTTTTCAGACAGCGCGAGCGCTCCCCTCACCTGCCTATATTCCCGGCATCCCCGACCCCGGACATGACCGAACCCCCGCAGCCGTCCGGGATGGACGATGCGGGGGTTCCGGGCCCCATGTCAGGGGCACTGTGAAATCAGAGACCGCCGAGCAGCAGGGAGAGCAGACCACCAACGATGTCGATAAGACCAGCAACGAGACCCGTGTTTTCCTCCTGAGGAAAATCGATTGATTGTGAGGGGTAATGGCTGTCAGGACTGTCCGGATCAGTTCCTTGAACCACCTATGAATCTATGGGCCCCGCACTACCAGCGGATTGCATGGCTGTTACAGGTCGGTGACAGTACTCAGACCCCCACCAGCCCACCGTGCCCAGCTTTTTCCCGCCGCCCACCACACCCCAGTAGACTGCTGCCACATGAGCCTGAGAATGCGGATCGTGGCCGCCTACATGAAACGGACCTCGCATCCTGTCATGTCCAGCGCCGAGAACACCGCCGCGGCGATCGCGGAACCGAAGAAGCCCCACAACCCACCGCATGAGCAGTACCAGGTCAACCACATCACCGTGGAGGAGCTCGACGGCTTCCCCGTCTACTCCGTGGTCCCGGCCACCGATGAACCCCGCGACACCCCCCGCGACATCGTGGTCTACGTGCACGGTGGCGCTTTCTTCCGCGAGCTCACCAAGTACCACTGGACCCTGGTCTCGGACATCGCCGCCGCCGGGTTCAAAGTCGTCGTACCCGTCTACGGCCTGCTTCCCGACCATGATGCCGAGGACGCCTATCCGTTCATCCGCGAGGTCTGGCGACGGGCAGCTGCGGAGGCCGAGGCATCCGGCCACACCGTCAGCATTGCCGGCGATTCCGCTGGTGGTGGCCTGGCGGCGGGATGCGTCCTGCGGTTCGCCGGCGAGGACGCGGCTGAACTGCCCGCCCCGTCCCGGATGGCACTGATCGCCCCGTGGCTGGACCTGACGGTCTCCGACCCGCGCGTGGAGGAGATCGTCCCGCGGGATCCGTGGCTGCATCCGACAGGATTACGTGTCGCAGGCGAGGCGTGGGGGCGCCGTAGCGGGGAGCAGGACGTCCTGACCACCCCCCTGTCGGCCGATCCTGCCATGCTCGCCGCCCTGCCGCCGACCCGGATCTGGTCGGGCGGCCGGGACGTCCTGCACCCCGATGCCAGCGCATTTGCGCAGGCCACCAGCTGTGACCTCACGGTGGTCCCCCACGCCCTGCACGCCTACCCACTGGTGCCGGCCCCGGAAGGGGCCACCGGACGCGGCGAGGTCGTCAGCTGGTTATCGGCCCCAGGGCGTTAGAATGGGTCACCACTGTCCTGCAGCTGTTCCTATCAGCGGCATAGTTTGACGAGACGAAGAGACACGATGAGCAACCCCTCAGACCCGCACCGGCACCACGGCGACGACCTCCCGCGCGACACCAGCGCGTTCGAGGACACCGAGTTCGCCTACCGTGACGGCGGTGCTGACGGTTACGAGGCGGAGGCCGTCACTCCGGACGAACCGGACGCCGCCGGCAACACCGGTGACAACAACGAGATCGTCGATGCGGAGGCCGAGGATCTCACCGGTTCCGACCAGGCCTCCGCCCCACTGGGCAGCACCGAGGACCCCGAGATGACCGGCATCATCCCGGTCATCGACGATTCCGTCATCGCCGAGCGCCAGACGCAGGACTCGCCGGACGCAGCGACGGAAGTGATCAGTGCTGCGGGTGCCGCTGGCGCGGCTGGCGCGGCTGGCGCGGCTGGCGCGGCTGGCGCGGCAGACCCGGATTCCCGGGGAGACGGTTCCGGTGGCGGTGGCGATGACGGCTCTGGCGGCGGTGGTAATGGCGGTAGCGGCGGCACAGCAGACGCCGACGGCGCGGACGAGCCGGGGAACGGCGACGATGCCACCGAGACTCGGCCGTGGTATGCCCGTATCCCCTCCTGGGCATGGATCCTGCTGATCGGGGCGGTCCTCGCCGTGATCACCGCTTTCATCGCCATGGGCCTGATGCGCTCCGACGACTCCTCGGACAACCGGACCCCCTACTCCAGCGTGGTGCCCAGCTATGAGCGTCCTGATGCCTGGGACCCCGATGACGCGGTCACCATGGAGAACCCCGGCAGCGGTGGCGGGCAGGAGTACTACCCGGAGCCTCAGGAGCAGTACGTCCCCGAGGAGAATGAGGGCAACCCGGACGATTCCGAGGTGAACGGCCCGTCCGACGACGAAGACAACGATGGCTCCGGCAACGACGACGACACCGGCAACGGCAACGGAAACGGAAACGGAAACGGCGGAGGCAACGACAACAACGATCTGCCCGGCGGAGGCAACGACAACGGTAACGGCACCGACACCGACAACGACAACGGTAACGGCACCGACACCGGCAACGGCGGCGGGGGCGACGACGGCGCCGGTGACACCGGCGGCGACGGTGGGGAGCCCGGCGGTGAATAGCGGCGAGTAGCCTCCCCGCACCCGACCACCGCACCCAAAAGGCGGGTCGGCGCCCGTGCGTCCGCACCAGCTGGCACAATTGTTGAAATGAGCACTGAAGACACACGCCAGCATTCCCGCGAGCCACGTCCGTCCGGTGCGCTGCGTCCCCTGGACCAGTCCACGAAACTCCAGAACGTCCTGTACGAGATCCGTGGCCCGGTCAATGCCGAGGCGGAGCGCATGGAGGCCGACGGCCAGCGCATCCTCAAGCTCAACACCGGCAACCCCGCCGCCTTCGGCTTCGACGCGCCCGACACCATCGTCCAGGACATGATCGCCGCACTGCCGTACGCACAGGGCTACTCGCAGTCCAAGGGCATCCCGTCGGCCCGCCGCGCCGTGGTCTCCCGCTACGAGGTCGTGCCGGGGTTCCCCACCTTCGATGTCGAGGACGTCTTCATCGGCAACGGCGTCTCCGAGCTGATCACCATGACCACCCAGGCGCTGCTCAACGACGGCGACGAGGTGCTGATCCCCGCCCCGGACTACCCGCTGTGGACCGCGGCCACGACCCTGTCCGGCGGCAAGCCCGTCCACTACCTCTGCGATGAGGAGGACGACTGGGCCCCGTCCATCGAGGACATCGAGTCGAAGATCACCGAACGCACCAAGGCGATCGTGATCATCAACCCGAACAACCCCACCGGCGCGGTGTACAGCCGGGAGATCGTGCAGAAGATCGTCAACATCGCCCGGGAGCACTCCCTTCTGCTGCTCTCCGACGAGATCTACGACAAGATCCTCTACGACGATGCGGTGCACATTCCCACCGCATCCCTGGCCCCTGACCTGCTCTGCATCACCTTCAACGGCCTGTCGAAGGCCTACCGGGTGGCCGGCTACCGTGCCGGCTGGGCGGTGATCACCGGTCCGAAGAGCCACGCCAAGGGCTTCATCGAAGGCCTGACCCTGCTGGCCTCCACCCGCCTGTGCGCCAATGTGCCCGCCCAGTACGGCATCCAGGTGGCGTTGTCCGGACGTCAGTCCATCGACGACCTGGTGCTGCCCGGTGGTCGTCTGCTGGAGCAGCGCAACGTGGCCTACGAGAAGCTCAACGAGATTCCCGGTGTCAGCTGCGTCAAGCCGATGGGTGCGCTCTACGCCTTCCCGCGGCTCGACCCGAACGTGCACGAGATCCACGACGACGAGCAGTTCATGTTCGACCTGCTGCGCTCGGAGAAGATCCAGATGGTGCAGGGTACCGGCATGAACTGGCCGGCGCCGGACCACTTCCGCGTCGTCACCCTGCCGTGGGCCCGTGACCTGTCCGAGGCGATCGAGCGTCTCGGCAACTTCCTGGCGTCCTACCGCCAGTAGCCGGAACGGCATCATGGCCACATACGGACGGGTGCGTCGCCGCATCCCGCTGGGCGCGGTGGAGACGGTCATCGCCGCGGGCATGGCCGTGGCACAACTGTGGATGCTCGATGAACCTGTCGGTCCACTCGCCATCCTCGTTGCCTCGCTGATGGTCGGGGTGGTGGCGCTGACGGCCCGCCTACCGCTCGTCGCCGCACTACTCTCCCTACTCGTACCGACCTCTGCTCTCTTCCTGGGGAGCTTTGCAGTCCTGTTCGCTCTCTTCTACGCCGCCCTGGTCCTGGAGATTGTCGTCGTCCGTGGTCTGTTGACCGTCGGCATCTTCCTGTTCATCGCCCATTGGGCACTCTCGACGGTCGACCTGGTGCACCAGGTCCTCTACATCGACCTGATGTCGCTGGTCATGGTCTTCGTCGTCCTGCTTGTGGCCTATCTCATCGGCTGGAACAGGTTCAACCAGCATCAACGGCAACAGATGCTGCGGGATTCGCTGGCCCAGCAGGAACGCGAACAACGCCTGGAACTGGCCCGCGAGCTCCACGACTCCGTCGCCACCTCACTGACCAGCGTGGTCATGCGCGCCCAGGCACTGGGTCTGGCCACGGAGGGAACCGGAGACACCGAGACTCGCTCCCAGCTCGAAGGGATCTCCGACACCTCACGAGACGCCCTCGACCAGTTGCGCACCATGCTGCGTCTGCTCAATGAGGAGCCGGCCAGCGCCACCTTCCGCACCCGTGGTGACAGTCGACCGCTGAAAAAGGCCTTCTCCACCGTGTCCAAGGAGATGCGGGCCCATGGCCTGAAGGTGTCCACCACCGTGGACCTGCCGTGGAACGTCAACCGCGCCGCCAACCGCCCCACATTGCCGGACGCACCCTCGCCGGGATCCCCCTGGTTCGACCGGGACACCGTGAGCAAGGTGCTCACCGAGATGGCATCGAATGCGGTCAAACACGCCAGCCCTCGCTCCACCGTGATGCTGGACTGCTACGTGGACGGAACCTGCCTGGTGCTGATCATGTCCAATGACATCACCGGCCAGTCATCCAGCGAGGAGGACCCTGTGCTGAGCTCCGGGCTGGGACTCGGGTCGATGCAGGCCCGGGCGTCCAAGGCCGGCGGGGTGTTGAAATCCGGCATCATGCGCCGGGACGCCACCTTTGTCGAAGCCGGACCGACCGGGAAAACCACCGGTCACGGGGAGAAGAATCTCCCCGACGGGGAAGAAAGTTCGGCTCTGGTATGGCGAACCTTGCTCCGACTCCCTATTGTAGTTATCGAACCGTGACCTAATCTGGACCGGACTGCCCCGGATCCAGGCGGATCCCACCGGGTCCAGTCACATGTGTCGTCACAAGGAGAAACCCCCATGCGCTCTACCCGTACCTCTGTCGTCCGTCGTCGCCTGCTTGCCGCTGGCACCACTCTCGTCCTCTCCTCCGGCCTGGGTGCCGGTGTCGCCTCCGCCTCTTCTACTGCCGCCGCCCCGACCGCCGGCGTCGAGTCCAGCGCAGTCGGCACCAAGGCCGCCACCGGCCAGCTTTTCGACTGCAACCTCTTCCCGAACTTCTGGTTCTGCCAGTAGGTCAGCCGGAATCACCTGAACCACCTAGAACACAGTGGCATCCACCCCCATCCGCCTGCTCATCGTCGACGATGACCCGCTCGTCCTGTCGTCGTTACGTCTCTACTTCGCTGCCCCCGCCGCCGCCGACATCGAGATCGTCGCCGAGGCAGCAACCGGGCACGAGGCACTGGAGATACTGCAGGCCACGCCAGTCGATGAGCGGATCGACGTCGTCATGGCCGACATCCACATGCCTGGTATGAGCGGGGTGGAGTTGCTCGGCGAGATCCGGGCGATCGACAATCCGCCCGAGTTCGTCGCCATGACCGCACTCGACGAAGAGGAGACCATGCTCTCCATCCTCGCCCAGGGTGGTCGCGGATACATCCTGAAGAGCTCACGCCCGGAATTCATCACCGACACCGTGCTTGCGGCCGTCGGCGGCGGCACCGTGGTCAGCCCCCAACCGGCGTCCCGGCTGGTCCAGCACCTGTCCACACTCTCTTCGGACGCTGCGACGGACGTTTCTGAGAACGTTACGGCGGACGATTCCGCGCCCACCGCCCCGACCACGACGGCCGGGGAACCTGGTCTCGGCGACGATGCCGGGGTGTCCGAATCGGCCGTCGCGTCACCGCAGGCTGGACGCACCCGCCGCCTGCCCCGCCTGTCCGCCTCCGAGGAGCGCGTCCTGGGACTGATCTGCGACGGGCTGTCCAACACCGAGATCAGCAAGAAAACCGGACGCTCCGCCAGCGCAGTGAAGAAGCAGATCTCGAACCTGCTGGTGAAGTTCGGCGCGGGCTCCCGCGTTCAGCTCGCCGTGCTAGCCATAGAGGCCGGCTTCATTCCCGACCCCCACTGACACCTGTGGTCCGCCCTGCAACCCGCGGCCGACGGAGCGCCCCAACCCACGGTAACTCCACCCCGCAGCGACCCACTCCTCGGCCGGCAGGCAGTTGCGTCCGTCCAACACCACCGGACGGGCGACGCACTCGCGCGCGGCGACCGGATCCAACTCGCGGAACTCAGACCACTCGGTGGCCACGATGACCACCTCCGCGTCCGTCAACGCCTCCTCGACGGTGTCGGCGTAGTCCAGCGTCGGGAACAGTCGGCGTGCATTGTCGTTGCCCATCGGGTCGTACACCCTGACCTGCGCTCCAGCCAGCGACAGCGAACCGGCGACATTCAGTGCCGGGGAATCACGGACATCATCGCTCTCGGGCTTGAACGTCGCGCCGAGCACCGTCACCCGGTGGCCCAGGACGTCGCCGCCGCAGGCCTTGCGGGTCAGGTTGACCAGCTTCTCGCGGCGGCGCATGTTGATCGAGTCGATCTCGCGCAGGAAAGTCAGCGTCTGGTCGGCACCCAGCTCGCCGGCGCGGGCCATGAACGCCCGGATATCTTTCGGCAGGCACCCGCCGCCGAAACCGAGGCCGGCGTGGAGGAACTTGCGTCCGATCCGTTCATCCATCCCGATCGCGGTCGCCAGCTGCGTGACATCCGCACCGGATGCCTCACACACCTCGCTGACGGCGTTGATGAAGCTGATCTTCGTGGCCAGGAACGCATTCGCCGAGACCTTCACCAACTCCGCGGTCGGCAGGTCGACCAGCACGAACGGCGACGGGGTCTGCTCGGTGACCTGATCTGGGGCGGCCGGGTCGATACAGCCGGCGTAAACCTCCCGCAGAGTGTCCTCCACCTTCTGCGCCGAAGACGTTCCCGGCTCCGCGACACCGACCACGATGCGGTCGGGGGCCAGCGTGTCACGCACCGCGCGGCCCTCGCGGAGGAACTCCGGGTTCCAGCAGACCTCCACGTTCTGCTCCGCGACATCCTCGCGGTAGCCCAGCTCATTGATCCGCTCCTGCAGAGCGACGGCGGTCCCGACCGGCACCGTCGACTTGCCGACGATCAGGTGGTCGCCGGCCAACAGGGGGACAAGCTCGTCGACGACCGCCTCCACGAACCGGGTGTCCGCCCGGTAGGAGCCCTTGCGTTGCGGGGTGCCGACACCGATGAAGTGGACACTGCCGTGCCCTGCAGCCTCGACGTAGGACGTCGTGAACCGCAGTCGACCTGCGGAAATATTGCGGGCCAGCAGTGAGTCCAACCCCTTCTCGTGGAAGGGTGCGTGTCCGTCGTTGAGGGAGTCGACCTTCGCCGGGTCGACGTCGACGCCGAGAACGTCGTGGCCGAGTTCTGCCATGCAGGCGGCGTGGGTGGCTCCGAGATATCCGGTTCCGAAGACGGTGAGCTTCATGAGTCCCATATCTAGCAGTGAGGGGCAGACTGCGGGTGGACCGAGCATTGCGTGGGGCTGAGAAGTCAGTGGCCGTCGGGTGAACTCGGGAGCAGAACTCTGCTTCGACACAGGGCCGACCACCTGCACGGATGTCCACAGCGCCCCCGGTAGGCTTGGCGCACATGACGAGGCGAGGCGACGAGGCCCCCGAGGACTCCACGCAGGACGGACTGTTCCCCGACCACCAGGGGGACTACCGGGACAGCGACCATCGCGGTGACGACCGCGGTGAGGACAGGAATGTCGCGTTGGACGACCGGGACGCATCGGACGCGTCCGACACGTCCGACGCGTCCGACACCTCCGCAAAGAAGAACGACCGCCCCGAACCGATCTTCGACATCGCCTGGGGGCCGATGCTCAACCGCTACCGGATGCGGCTGAGCTTCACCGGCATGCTCACCGCAACCGTCTTCCTCTTCCTCTCCATGTCCTCCTCACTGCTGCCCCGCGGCGCGGTGTTCCAGGGCCTAGTCAGTGGCGCGGCCGCGGCGCTGGGCTACATGCTGGGGGTGGCGGCGTCCTGGCTGTTCTGGTTCATGCTGTCGAAGGAGAAGCGCAGGATCAGCGAACGCAACCACAGTTGGCTCTGGTGGGGCCCGCTGGGTGTCATCGCGGCCGTCGGCTCCATCGTCATGCTGCGCCGCTTCCGGATGTGGCAGAACGAGGTCCGTGAAATGGTCGACGTCGACCCGCTGGGCTGGAGTGCGTACATCGTCGTGCCGCTGGTGGCGATCCTGGTCTTCGCCGTGCTGATGCTCATCGGACAGGGCTGGGGCCTGATGACCCGCACGATCTTCCGCTGGTTGAACCGCATCGTCCCGCCGCGGATCTCCGCGGTGACTGCTGGCGCGCTGATGGTGGTGCTCACCATGTTCCTGGCCAACGGTGTCATCGCCACCAACTCCATGCGGGCGCTCAACACCGTGTTCGCCGCGACGAACACCGACACGAAGAAGGGGACGGAGCGTCCGACCTCCGAGAGTCGCTCCGGCAGCACCGACTCGCTGGTGTCCTGGGAGTCGCTGGGCCGGGAGGGCCGCTCCTTCGTCGCCAAGGGGCCCACCACCGAGGAGTTGGAGGACTTCAACGGCTCGGAGGCCACCGAACCGGTGCGCGCCTTCGTGGGCATGGCGGACGCCGATGCCGACCTGCGGGAGAATGCCGAACTCGCTGCCGAGGAACTGGTGCGCGCCGGCGGGCTGGACCGCGAAGTCATCGCCATCGGCTCGGCGACAGGCTCCGGCTGGATCAACCAGGCCACCGTCTCCTCCCTGGAGTACATGTACAACGGCGACGTGGCGACGGTGTCGATGCAGTACTCCTACCTGCCCAGCTGGCTGTCGTTCCTGGTGGACAGTGAGCGCGCCCGGCAGGCCGGGGTCGCGCTGTTCGAGGCGGTGGACGCCAAGGTGCAGGAACTTCCGGAGCGGAAGCGTCCTGAGGTGGTCGTCTTCGGTGAGTCCCTGGGGTCCTTCGGCGCCGAGGCCGCATTCGGCACGGTGCCGACGCTGTCGGCCCGTACCGACGGTGCGCTGTTCGCCGGCCCGACGTTCAACAATGAGCTGTGGCAGGAGATGACCACGCACCGTGATCCCGGCTCGCGCCAGCGGCTGCCGGTGTACGAGGGTGGCGAGAGCGTGCGCTTCATGTCGGACGCGGAGGACCTGGCGGAGTTTGCCGAGGAGCACCCTGACGCCGAATGGGACAGACCGCGGACGGTCTACCTGCAGCATTCCTCGGATCCGATCACCTTCTGGTCGCCCGACCTGATCCTGGAGCGGCCGGACTGGATGGAGGAGCCGACTGGACGCGGCACGCCCGACATGACCTGGCTGCCGTTCATCTCCTTCCTGCAGGTGTCGGCGGACATGGCTGTGTCGCTGGACGTTCCGGACGGTCATGGCCACAACTACGTCTCCGGGATCCCGGTGGCGTGGGCGGAGATCCTGGAGCCGGACGGGTGGACGGACGAGAAGACCGAGGAGCTCATCCCGCTGCTGTCGCGCTCCTGACGGGAGCCGGACTCAGAGGTGCCAGACGGGAGCCAATCGTTACGGATTAGCGGTTCCGCCGCCAACGAAGCCTGCGATCTGTAACGCTTAGCTCCCCGACCACGTACCCGGCAGATCCCCACCGACGATGCAGAGACACTCCAGCGGGCTGCCATGGTTCTCCAAGGAGTGCTCCGTAGATTAAATGTCAGCGCCTCCGGAGAACCCCGGAGTCAACGCAACGATCATGGTGAAACCCGTTCCCCACGGAAGGACCGACATACGGTAGCTGAGCATTCTCCTCTTGAAACGTCAGCAGTGAGCCCCCGGCCAGCGTCCTGGACGCAGACCGGGGGCGAACTGTATGCGGGGGTTGCTGCATCGGAACGGCAGGACGCAGCGGCGCCACTACCGCCGGAAGTTCAGGTACGCCTTCGACGGCGTCGGTCCGCGCTGCCCCTGGTACTTCGACCCCAAAGGCCCGGAGCCGTAGGGGGATTCGGCGGCACTGCTCAGCCCGAACAGCGCGAGCTGGCCGATCTTCATTCCGGGGTACAGGGCGATCGGCAGGTTGGCGGTATTCGACAGCTCCAGGGTGATGTGACCGTTGAAGCCGGGGTCGACGAAGCCGGCAGTGGAATGGGTCAGCAGACCGAGGCGTCCCAACGAGGACTTTCCCTCCAGCCGGGCGGCGAGGTTGTCCGGCACGGTGACGAACTCCAGGGTGGAGCCGAGGACGAACTCGCCGGGGTGCAGGATGAAGGCGTCGGTGGAGACCCCACCCTCCACGACCGGGACATCGTCTTCACCGGAACCGTCGCCGACCTCGACCAGCGTGGTGAGGTCCTCCTGCGGCTGGCGCGGGTCGATGTGGGTGTACTTCGAGTTGTTGAAGACCCGGAAGTAGCGGTCGAGGCGCACGTCGATGCTGGACGGCTGCACGAGGTCGGGGTCGTACGGGTCCAGGGCGAGGTCGCCGGAGTCGAGTGCGGCGCGGATGTCTCGATCGGATAGAAGCACGGCACTTACTCTACCCGGCGATGATCCGCCGTAAGGTCTCGACCGGTAGCTTCGGTGAACGATCTGCCCGCAACAGACCGTTGGCTTCCTGCAGTGTGTCGGTGAGCTGCGTATAGCAGAAGCCCGCGAGGCGGTCGCTGGAGCGGATGGCCGCGAACAGGTCGCTGAGGAGTTGCTCGTAGGCCTCGGACGAGCCGACGGTGGCGTACCCCCAGGTCCCGGCGTCGCCGTCTCCGCCGTCCTCGCCGTCCTCGCCGGTGTGGGCGATGCCACCGAACTCGGTGACCATGAGCGGGGCGTCGGCGGGTGCGGCGTCCCGACCCGTGTCCGACGACAGTAGGACGCGACGACCGTTCGGCGCGAAGGACCGGAGCAGCTCGTCCGTCCGCGCGGGGTCGTTCCAGTTCTTCCTCAGAGCCGCGGCGTCGGTGGTGTAGTCGTGGACGCCGACGATGTCGCTGCCGCTGTCACCGCCGCTGTGTTCCCAGCCGTCGTTGCCGACCACGGGACGATGCGGATCGAGGGCTCGGGTCAGCGCGGCCAGCGCGGCGACGAGCGAGCGCTGCTCGGGCGCGTGGGCGAGGTCGGTGACACCCCAGCTTTCGTTGACCGGAACCCAGGTGACGATGGAGGGATGGCCGCGGTACTGTCTCACGATCTCCGCCCATTCGCTGGTCAGCGCCGCTGCCCCGCGAGTGCTGAAGGCGTAGGGTGAGGCGGTCTCACCCCACACCAGCAGCCCGAGGCGGTCAGCCCAGTAGTGGAAGCGTGGGTCCTCGGTCTTCTGGTGGACGCGCACCGCGTTGAATCCGAGTTCTCGGATGACCTCGACTTCTTCGCGGTAGGTGTCGACGGTCGTTGCAGTGAAGTGGCTGTCGGTCCAGTAGCCCTGTTCCAGGACGGAGCGGACGTAGTAGGGGTGGTCGTTGAGCAGGAAGTGTCCGCGGTCGACGCCGACGGTGCGTAGTCCGCAGTAGGTGGCGGCGTGGTCGGTGACATCATCGGCGACGACGAGTTCGAGTCCGATGTCGACGAGGTTCGGGCTCTCCGGGCTCCACAGGTAGGCCTCGCGGTGGAGCGTGTTGCGCAGGGTCGGCAGGTCGACGGTGCCGCGGACCAGGTCGTTGGACGCTCCTGTGCTGAGCCTCCCGAGGATCTCCTCACCCGAGCGCAGGGTCAGCCGCAGCTCGGTGTCCTCCCGTGGCGTCCGGCTGAGCTCCACCTCGAAGTCGACGCGACCATGCACGGGATCGTAGGTCCAGGTCGAGTCGATGATGTGGGTGGCCGGAACCTCCTCCAGCCAGACGCTGCGCCAGATGCCGGTGCTGCGCTGGTACCAGATGCCGTGAGGTTCAGGCTTCCAGTCCTGCTTGCCGCGCGGGTACTCACTCTGGATGGGGTCGTCCTCGGCGCGGACGACGAGCTTGTGGTGGGTGCCGTCATCCAGCGCGTCGGTGATGTCGAGTGTGAACGCGGTCTGGCCGCCGCGGTGCGAGCCGACGTGCTGTCCGTCGACCCAAACGTCCGCGGAATGGTCGACGGCACCGAAGTGCAGCAGGAGTCGGCGGTCAGGGTCGGACGCTGCGGCGGCGTCGGCGTCCAACGCTGCATCCAACTCAAGCTCCCGCCGGTACCAGACGACCTGGTGGTAGCCGGCGTCGCCGATGCCGGAGGCTGCAGATTCGGGGACGAACGGCACCAGGATCTCGCGGTCGAACCGGTGGGGTTTTTCCGGGGCATGCCAATGCTCGCGGCGTCCAACGTCCTTGTCGTCGTAGGCGAAGCGCCAGGGACCGTCGAGGGAGGTCCAGTGCTCGCGGACGAGGAGGGGGCGTGGGTGGGTGCCGTTCTGTGTGGTGGCGCGCAGTGGTGTCATCGCGAATCCACCTTAGCCAGGCGACCTGTGAGCTTGCTACGGCCGTGACCTGCCCGGTTGCTGATCGACCGGTCGATGCGTCGAGCGCTGACGGTGGTGTGTTAGAGTCTCTCTCGGAGCACCTCATCGGCGCCCCTGCCGATGTAGTTCAATGGTAGAACATCAGCTTCCCAAGCTGAATACGCGGGTTCGATTCCCGTCATCGGCTCCATATAAGAACCCCTTCCCCGCCTGCGGGGAAGGGGTTCATCGGTTCCTGGACCTCTGGGGGTTAATGGTCAGAATGTGTGTCTACTGCGGGCGTGTCACCGGCCGACCCAGCCTTTCTGCACTCCCATAGAGGGGACAACAACCATTCTCGATCGAGAGTGGTTGTTCTGATCCACACAGTGGCCTTCAGTGGTGTACTCGCGGCCTACCCCCCCCCACTCTCTGGACCCCGGCGGACTTCACTGGATCGTCGGTGATGGCACGGTGATACTCGCCCGCTCATCTGCGGCGGGAGGGCTGTCGGGCACGCATGCGGGTGGTGTTTTGTCACGTACCCTGGGCGAATAGCTGTCCGAGAGCTATTATCCTGTCTTTTCGCCGGGGTGATCTGCTACGCAGTGCGGAACCCGGACACACATTCTGACCATTAACCCACGTCTGGCGCCGAGTACAGATCTGTCACCGGCCATGGTGGCCATCTGCAGCTCCCCACCGTCATCGCCGAAGACGTTGTCGGAGTCGAGGGTGCCCTGCGCGAGGTTCTCGGTGGAGCCCTCGTAGGTGTCGAGCTCGTAGACCTCGGTGACGACGTCCTCCGGCAGCGCAAGCTGCGAGGTGGAGATCGCGTTCTCCGCGTCGTCGATCGAGTCGATGTCGGGGTAGACCTCGAAGTGGATGTGCGGCCAGCGTCCCGGGTAGCTGGCGGGGACGATGGAGGTGTAGGTGACCTGGCCGTTCGCGTCGGCGACTTGCACTCCGCGCAGCCAGGTGGCGTCCTCCACGCCCTCGGAGTACATGGAGTAGCGCCCCTCGGCATCGCAGTGCCAGGCGTAGACGGCCACGCCCTCGAAGGGCGCGTCGTCATTATCCATGTCGGTGATGGTGAGGGTGAACTCCAGCGGCACGCCGTCGACCGGGTCGTCTTCCCCGATGCTGGAGCGGATATCGCTGCGTTCGATGCCGGACTCCTCCAGGATGTCCGGCCCGTTCGAGCCGTCTGCCGGGTACGGGCCGGCGGTCTCGTCCGGGATCTCGCCGGACGGCAGGTCGCCGGACGCTGCGGCGGCGGTGCTGTCGGCGGTGGAGGAGGCTGCGCTGCTGGACCCGTCGGTCGAGCAGGCGACCAGTGCCAGCGAGCCGACACCGGCGGCGCCGACGCCGAGGAAGACTCGGCGGCTCATGAGGGTCTTGACGTCGAAGCTGACGCCCTGGTCGACGACCTCCTCGTCGGGGCGGTCGAGCAGACGGCCTTCGTAGGCCGGCCCGTCGGGGGTCTGGGTGGGTTCCGGGACTCCGGTTGCCATGATTCTTCTCCTTGGCTGGTGGTGGCCGGTGTGTGGTCTTGCCGGCCCTGCGGTTGTGACACCTATGAGTCTTCCGCCCGACCCCACCTGTCCGCGTCCCCCAGACGCAGACACCTTGCGTACCGCATCTGCGGTACGCCCCCTACTCCCCCGTACTCCCCCTACTTTCCGGACGCCCCGTTTTCGCCGTGCTACTTCACCTTGCCGACCAACTGCTCCCACAATTCGGGATCGAACCTGGTCGGCGAGACGTAGACCATGTGCCGGACCGCGTTGTCGAGCTTGCCGCGCCACACCCGCAGCGCAGTTTCCTTGCCGGACTCACCGGACATCAGCGCATCGAGGAGGGAGCGGTCATCGCTGACGATGCGCTGCACCGCCGGGGTGTAGTCCAGCTGCAGCACCGAGATGAACATGCGGAGACGCAGCGTGAGCTGGTGGAAGATGCGGGAAGACTGCGGCAGGCCGCTGGCGTCGGCCAGGGTCTGCTGGAAATGCAGGTCCGCCTGGTCCACGTCAGCCGCCGTGCCCTGTTCGGCGGCGGCGACCACACCGCGTAGCGCCAGTTGGGAGGCCAACAGGTGGTGCCGGGAGCGGGCTGTGCAGGCCCGCAGGATCACCCGGCCGACCTGGAGGCGGGCGGCGTACAGGTCGATGATGTCCTTGCCGGTGACCAACGGCAGGGCGAAGGAACCTCCGGAGGTGGTGAGCAGACCGTCGTCGACCATGCGCCGCATCGCGGAGCGGACCGCAGAGACCGGGATGTCCATGTGTTGGGCGAGCCGGGGGCTCGTGACCCGGTCTCCTGCCTGGTAGCCGGCGTTCATGATCTCCTTGCGCAGGGCAATGGCGATCTGCTCGGTGACCGAGATTTCGTTCTGCAAATGTCTCGGTGTTGTGTCCATCCTGGCGTTGGTCGGGGGAGGATACTCCGCCAGGGATAAGTAATTCGAGTCAAAATCCGCATCGCTTCGCCGGGTACGCCGTGCGTCGGATGAGGTATCAGGTGCAGAGCCAGAGGCAGTACCGGACGCCGCGTCCCCCTCCCCGGTGGACCGGGTGCGGGGCACCGTACGCTGCCACTGCACCCCGTGCAGTCCACGTCCCACCGCACCGGACAGTCGGGCCAGCAGATCACCGGGAATGGCGTCCACCGACGCGGCGCAGGAATCCAGTACCGCAGAAACCTGTGCCAGGAATGCATCCCACCCCTGCCCGCCGGGCTCCCAGATCACCCGCAGCACCCCGGCCGGGAGAGGATCGTCCCCGGCGTCGAACGCTGCCTGCCGCTGCGGCCAGCCGGACACCCCGGAAACCCGGAGCACCGCCATCACCGCCGCCGCACGACGTGCCGAGGCCTGCCGTTCACCGTGAACCTCCCGTCCACCCTGCTCGAACAGGATCGTCAGCCGCGGGTACTCCACCCGGAACTCCCGGACCCGGAGGTTGCGCGGGTTCTCAGGCTCGGCCCGCTCCACGACCGGCAGCCGCACATCGGCGGTCGCGGCGCCCTCGGCAACCCCGGCGTTCCCCGCAGCTCCGGCGGCCCCGGCAGCCGCGGGACCGGCACCGGAACGGATCCGGCGCATCGCCCGGCTCACCACCGGCTGACTCAACCCGGTCATCAGCGCGATGCGTCGGGAGGAGTAGTCGCGTCCGCCCACTCTCGGGCCGGCGGTGGCGAGCACGCCGGCGACGATGTCGTCCGCAGCGTCCTGAATCCGTGGTCGGCCCCGCCGCGGAAGCGGTGACTCCCCCGGCATGCCCGCAGCCCGGACTGCCGCTGCGTCACCAGTCGGATTGCTGTCAGTCATGCCCACCATGCTCCCACAATTGTCGAACAATCCCAGCATTTCTGACTCAAACAAGACCTGTCACCGGAATCACCCCTTTCCCCTTCGGACTGACCACAACCAGACTGATCGGACAAGAGACGCAACGGACAACGTTACGACTACGCGCACCCGAGGAGGACCCCATCGTGATCACCGACAACCGCACCCCCGACACCACTCATCTCACCGAACTGGCCGAGGCCGCTGTCGACAAGGTCGTCGCCTGGCTGAAGGCCAGCCAGTCTGCCGCGGGCACCAAGGGCGCCAAGAAGCACGCCAACCCCGCCGCCGAGCGCCTGGCCGCAGTGCTGTCCGACCCCAACGGTCTCGACTTCACCGTCGGCTTCGTCGACCGTGTGGTGCGCACCGAGGACCGCAAGGCCGCCGCCCGAGCCCTCGCCGAACTCGGCAACATCACGCCCGCCACCCTCGGCGCCCTGGACCGTGCCCAGATCATGATGGGCTCCAAGCTGGGAACCACCTTCCCCGACATCGTCGTGCCCGTCGCCCAGCAGCGCATCCGCGGCATGGTCGGCCACATGATCGTCGACGCCCGCGAGAACAAGTTCGGCAAAGCCGTCGCCGAACTCACCGCTGGCGGACACCGCCTGAACATCAACCTCCTCGGCGAAGCCGTCCTCGGCGAGACGGAGGCCGACAAGCACCTCGAGGACACCCGCCGACTCCTCGCCCGCGACGACGTCGACTACGTCTCGATCAAGGTCTCCTCCATCTCCTCCCAGCTGTCCATGTGGGGCTTCAACGACACCGTCGACTACGTCGTCGACCGCCTCACCCCGCTGTACCTCGAGGCCGCCAAGGCCCCGGCCGGCTCCAAGTTCATCAACCTGGACATGGAGGAGTACAACGACCTGAAACTCACCATCGCCGTCTTCCGTCGCATGCTGAGCCTCCCGGAGACCAAGAACCTCGAGGCCGGCATCGTCCTGCAGGCCTACCTCCCCGACGCCCTCGGCGCCCTCCAGGAGCTCTCCGCCTTCGGCAACGAACGTGTCGACAACGGCGGCGCGGGCATCAAGGTCCGCCTGGTCAAGGGCGCGAACCTCGCCATGGAGACCGTCCACGCCGAGGTCGCCGACTGGCCCGTCACCACCTGCGAGTCCAAGCAGGCCACCGACGCCAACTACAAGCTGGTGCTGCACTGGGCACTGCAGCCGGAGAACATGCGAGGACTGCGCCTGGGCATCGCCGGCCACAACCTCTTCGACATCGCCTTCGGCCACCTGCTCTCCGTCGAACGCGGCGTCACCGACCGGGTCGAGTTCGAGATGCTGCAGGGCATGGCCACCGAGCAGGCCGAGGCCGTCAGTGACGATGTCGGACAGCTGCTGCTCTACGTCCCCGCCGTGCGCCCCCAGGAGTTCGACGCCGCGATCTCCTACCTGGTGCGCCGCCTGGAGGAGAACTCCGCCAGCGCCAACTTCATGTCCGGCATCTTCGACCTGGCCCCCGGCAACGAGATCTTCACCCGCGAGGCCGAGCGCTTCCGCGCCTCCCTCAAAGACCTCACCGCCATCCTCGAGGCCAACGGCCGCACCGCCCCGGCAGCCAACCACCAGCAGGACCGAAGCGCCGAGGTCGAACCGTCCTCCGACGAGCTCGCCGCGTCCTACACCCCCGAGAACGGCGGCATCCCCGGCTTCGTCAACGAGCCGGACACCAACCCCGCACTGACCGCCAACCAGAAGTGGGCCGCCGACGCCATCGCCACCTCCGCGCAGGACGGCTGGATCGACGCGCAGCTCAGCCCCCGTATCATCGGCAACGACGAGATCGACACCCTCGTCGCCGACACCCACAACGCCGCCGCCGACTGGGCCGCCCGCCCGGCCGCCGAGCGCGCCGCGATCCTCTACCGCACCGCCGACATCCTCGCCGCCCGCCGCGGCCACCTGGTGTCCATCGCCGCCGCCGAGGTGGGCAAGGCCGTGTCGCAGTCGGACGCCGAGATCTCCGAGGCCATCGACTTCGCCCGCTACTACGCCAACCTCGCGATGGAACTCGAGGACATCGAGTCGGCTGACGGTGTGCGCTTCAGCCCGGACAAGGTCGTGCTGGTCACCCCGCCGTGGAACTTCCCGCTGGCCATCCCCGCCGGCGGCACCTTCGCCGCCCTGGCCGCCGGTGCCGCGGTGATCCACAAGCCCTCCAAGCCCACCCCGCACTGCTCCATGGCCATCATCGAGGCCGCCTGGGACGCCGGAGTCCCGCGCGAGGTGCTGCACGGTGTGTACCCCGCCGACCGCGGTGCAGGACGCACCCTGGTCAGCCACCCCTCGGTCGACCGCGTGATCCTCACCGGCGCCTCCGAGACCGCCGCGATGTTCGAGTCCTGGCGTCCCGAGCTGGTCATCAACGCCGAGACCTCCGGCAAGAACGGCATCATCGTCACCCCCTCGGCCGACCGCGACCTCGCCGTGGCCGACCTGGTGTACTCCGCCTTCGGCCACGCCGGCCAGAAGTGCTCCGCGGCATCGTTGGGCATCCTCGTCGGCTCCGTCTACGACTCCAAGCGCTTCCGCCGCCAGCTGCTGGACGCCGCCTCCTCGATGATCGTCGACTGGCCGACCAACATGCGTGCCGACATGGGCCCGCTCACCGAGCTGCCCTCCGACAAGCTGGAGCGTGCCCTGACCACCCTGGAGCCCGGCGAGTCCTGGCTGCTGAAGCCCAAGCAGCTGGACGACTCCGGTCGCCTGTGGACCCCCGGAATCAAGGAGGGCGTGAAGCCCGGCTCCTTCTTCCACCTCACCGAGGTCTTCGGACCGGTGCTCGGCCTGATGCGCGCCAAGGACCTGGACGAGGCCCTGGAGCTGCAGAACGCCACCGACTTCGGCCTGACCGGCGGTATCCACAGCCTCGACACCCACGAGGTGCGGCAGTGGGTCGACGAGATCGAGGTCGGCAACGCCTACGTCAACCGCGGCATCACCGGCGCGATCGTGCAACGCCAGTCCTTCGGCGGCTGGAAGCAGTCCTCGGTGGGCCTGGGTTCCAAGGCCGGTGGCCCGAACTACGTCATGCTGATGGGCCGCTGGAGCAACGCCGCGGGTGCCGGCGCCGCTGACACCGATCCCACCGCCGTGGTGGAGACCGGGTCCCCGGCCGTCGACGGCTACATCGCCGAGCTGCGGTCCTCCTCCACCGTGTCCGAGTCCGAGGCCGCCTGGCTCTCGAAGGCCGGCCAGTCCGACGGTCGGGCCTGGGAGTCCGAGTTCGGCTCCCCGCGCGACCTCACCGGGCTGACCGCGGAGGCGAACATCTTCCGCTACCGTTCGGCGAACGTCGTGATGCGTATCAGCAAGGACGCCCCGGCGGTCGAGGTCGCCCGTGTCCTCCTCGCCGCCCACCAGGCTGGCGCAACGCTGCGGGTGATCGTGGACCCGGCCGCCTCCGACGAGGCGCGGTCCGTGCTCCGCACCGGGGCCCGGCTGTTCCCGCAGCTGAACACCTTCCTGGCCGACGACGACGCCTTCACCGCCGCCCTCTCCGCAGGTGACTACGATGACGAGACCGGTGTCGGTGCCCGTGTCCGCGTGATCGGGACGCTCGCCCCGGAGACGGTGACCGAGCTGGCTGCCCGCCCGGAGTTGTGCCTGCTCGACGATGACGTGACCGTGTCCGGACGCGTCGAGCTGCGCTACTGGCTCAAGGAGCAGGCCGTCTCCATGACGCTGCACCGCTTCGGCAACCCCAGCCCGGAGTTCCACGCCCTCTCCGACGAGCTGAAGCGCGGCTAGGACGTGTCTCCTAAAGGGGCCAGCCAGGCAACAATCGTCGACAGCACCGCAGCTGCCCGGTACACCACCGCCAGCTTGTCGTACCGGGTCGCCAACCCTCGCCACTGCTTGACCTTGCTGAACGCCCGCTCGACCACATCGCGGCCCTTATAGGCCTGCGCATCGAACGCCGGCGGCCTGCCACCGGCAGAGCCCTTGCTCTTCCGGCCGCGAACCTGGTCAGACTTCTCTGGAATGACTGTCTTGATCCCCCGACCGCGCAGGTAGTCCCTGGTTCCCCTCGACGGGTAAGCCCGGTCAGCGATCACCGCATCCGGGGTGGTGCGTGGCCTACCTCCACCGACCCGTGGCACACGAATGTCCTCGATGACCTCACGCAGCACCGCCCCGTCATTGCGTTGCCCACCGGTGACGACCACTGACAGTGGTCGGCCGGCCCCGTCGACACCGACATCGATCTTGGTCGACAATCCACCCCGTGATCGGCCGATTCCGTGACCTGCTGGCTCAGACGGGCAGAACCCCAGTTTCGTGTAATTCGCCCGTGCCCCCTGTGTGCTGCTCGACCCGGGGTGTGTTCGTGGCGTGCTGGTGGGCACGGTTGATCGTGGCGTCCACCGACACCGACCAGTCGATGTCACCGGCGGCATCGGCCTCAGCGAGGATCTTCCCGAGCACGGCGTCCCAGGTGCCGTCGGCGGCATACCGGCGTTGGCGTTTCCACACTGTCTGCCACGGGCCGAAGCATTCGGGCAGGTCACGACAGGCTATGCCCGTGCGGTACCGGTAGATGATGCCCTCGACGACTCGGCGGTTGTTGCGGAAATGTCGGCCCCGTCTGCCCGCCGAGGACGGCAGCATCGGTTCGATGTAGGCCCATTGGCTGTCGGTGAACTGTTGGAAGCGGTTGGTGGCCATGTCTCCACGGTCACATGTCGGACCGCTACCGTTTGGGAGACACGCCCTAGTGGCTCTCGAGAGTCGGGGACGTGACGGCCGCGGTCTCTGAAGCAGGAGCAGTCTTCGCGACCTTGGACGCCGCCTTGCCGGTCCCGTCCATCCCGCGGATGAAGATCAGCGACGCCAGGGCACCGAGCACCGCCAGCACCGCGGCAATGATGAAGATGCCGTGCAGTCCGTCGATGAAGAAGCCGAGGGTCTCGTCCGCGATGTCCTGCGACACCGCGGCGATCTCCTGGAACAGCCCGCCCTCGGCCGCGTCACGCACCGAATCGACCGTCTCCTCAGGCATGCCCGGCGGGAACGCCATCCCGTCGATCCCGGAGTTCACCCGGTCCGACAGGTACGCGCCGTAGACCGCCACACCGAACGCCGTACCCAGCGGCAGGGCGGTGTTCGCCAGCCCGGTCGCCATACCGGTGCGCTCGGTGGGCACCACCGCCACCGCCAGCGACATCACGTGCGGCAGCATCAGGCCGGTACCGGTGCCCAGCACCAGATACATCGGCAACAGGTCCGCCCAGCCCGACTCGGTGTCCATCAGCAGACCCAGCATCAGACCACCGGCCACGATGAACATGCCGATGGCCTGCACCACACCGACCGGGATCCACCGGGTCATCACCATGCCCACCGCCGAGAAGATCACCATCGGCACCGCCAGGGCGCTGGAGACGTAGCCGATCTCCAGGGCAGACAGTTCCAACTGCCCGGCGAGCCACAGGATGATGAAGGGCATCATGCCGAAGCTGAACATGCGCGAGGCGAAGGCGTTGAACGTCACCGTGGCGAACGCGGGGATGCGGAAAAGTCGGAAGTCGATCATCGCGGCGTCCCGCTTGGAGAGCTCGAACAGGATCAGCGCGGCGAACAGCAGCACACCGCCAGCCAGCGCGGCGATGATGATCTCGCTGGTCCAGCCCTGTTCCTGACCGTCGATGATGCCGTAGTTCACCAACACCAGGGAGACGATGGTGAAGATCATCGCAGCCACGGAGATCCGCGCACCGGTGCCGAGTCCCTTCCTGTCACCCTTCACAGCGCCCGTCCCGGCCCACTGCCGCTCGCTCTGCCGGGCCGCCAGCATTTTCTGCTCACCGTGAATGTCGGGGATCACGATCAGGGTGGCGATGATGACGAAGATGCCGATCGGGATGTTGATCGCGAAGATCCACTCCCACGTCCCGGTCTCCACCAGCGCACCGCCGACCAGCGGCCCAAAAGCGCTCGCCGCGCCGCCCATGCCCATCATCGCCGCGACGGCGCGGGTACGCTTCGCCGAGTTCTCCTTGTAGGACGCTGCGTCCGGGTCGCTGGTGTCGAAGGCGTCGGCGAGCAGCGGGGTACAAGTACCGAACACCAGTGCACCACCGGCTCCCTGCAGCGCGCGGAAGATGATGATCCCGGCTTCGGTGCCGGTGACAATACAGCCGATCGACGCCCCGAGGAACAGCACATGCCCGATGAGGAAGATGCGGCGACGTCCGATGATGTCCGACAGTGCCGCCGCGGCGAGCATCAGCGAGGCGAAGGTGAGGCTGTAGGCGTTGATCACCCACTGCGCGCCGGACAGCGACAGGCCGAGGTCCGCGGTGATCGCCGGCAATGCCACCAGCACGATCGTGATGTCGATGGTCATCATCACGGTGGACAGTGCGGCCACGGTCAGGCTCCACCCGACGGGACGGGGGGAGAGCCGCCGGTGACGACCGGGGACGGGACGAGAGGAAGGCATTCCACAACTGTATCGGAGGTGAAAGCTGCCCAGTACCGGGTCACGGGTTATGGCGGGA
>NZ_JBQQOC010000023.1:0-46115 GCF_052264515.1 Candidatus Corynebacterium faecigallinarum | reverse complement strand
AACATCACCGCGTGGCGCAACATCCTGCTTGAGTGGCGTCCGTGGAAGAAGAACAAGCCGCTGTCCGAGTCCACTGTCGGGAATATGGTCGGCCAGGTGTGCGGGCTGCTGAAGCGCGCACACAATGACGGAATGATCGGGCGGGTCCCGGTCGTGAAGATCCCGAAGACCGCTCCCATGACGTCACCAACGCGCCAGGACCTCCTCACGGTCGAGGAGGTCGCCGAGATGATCTCAGCCATGCGTGACGGGCACCGCGCACCCCGGGACAAGAGCGGTAAGCGCAAGCCCGGCGCGAAAGACTACCCGCCCCGTCCTGATATCTCCCGGATGATCGAGGTCGTCGCTGGGGTTGGCTTACGTGTGTCGGAGGTGTGCGGCCTGCGGGTGTGTGACGTCGATACGATGCGGCTGACGATCACGGTGAACGGTCAGGTGAAGCCCGGTGGAAGGGAGTGGCTGCCGGTGCCGAAGTCGGAGAAGTCGCAGCGGGATATCCCCGTGCCGCAGGGCGTGATTGACGTGATCGTGCAGCAACTCCAGGAGTCACCACAGAGGGACCGGACTGGTCCGATCTTCCCGTACACGGGAGACGCCCGTGGGGAGGAGAAGCGCCTGTTGCACGACCGGGCAGATAAGGGAAATTACATGCGGCGCTTACACGACGTGCACGGTTTCAGGGAGGTCGGCATGCACGACTTCCGGCACTTCTACGCCAGCGCGCTGATTGCCGGCGGTGCGACCGTGGCAGAGGTTCAGGAGGCCCTGGGGCACGCGAGGCCGATGACGACGCTGGAGACCTACACCCACCTTTGGCCAAAGCGGGACTCGAAGCTGCGGGATGCTGCAGGAGTGCTGTTCGATCTGGTGGCGGCAGAACGGCGGCAAGGAGCCGCTGCGCCGCAACCTACCGGCGACGGCTTGAAGGCTTTGTAGCAGGTCAGCGCCACTATTCCGCGCTGGGGTCCTCGGTCCGGCTCTTCTTGATCTCGAAGAAGTGCTCGTAGCTGCCGAGGGTCACCGCGGCGTCGAACAGGACACCGGCCTGCTCGCCACGGGGCACCCGGGTCAGCACCGGGCCGAAGAAGGCACGACCATCCAGCTCGATGACCGGGGTACCCACGTCATCGCCGACCTTGGCGATCGCCGTGGACTGGTAGCTGCGCAGCGCCGGCTCCCAGGAGTCCTGTCCGTCACCACGGGAGTGGGCGGCCGCCGCGTAGTCGGCGGACAACCCGACCTCCTCGAGCGCCTCGGCGATGAGGTCGTCGTAGCCGCCCTCGCCCTTGCGTCCTCCCTGCCCGTGGTCGTGGATACGGGTGCCCAGGGCGGTGTAGAGCGCATCGACCTTCTCCGGCTCCTGGGTGGCCACCGCGGCGGCGACCAGGGCCGGGCCCCACGCCGCCTCCATGCCTGCCGCGTACTCCTCCGGCAACTCACGACCCTCATTGAGCACCGCGAGGCTCATCGGGGCGAAGGTCACCGTGATGTCTCGCACCACCTCGACCTCCTTGATCCAGCGGCTGGTGACCCAGGCGAACGGGCACGTCGCATCGAAGTACAGGGTGACGGGCGTCGGGGTTGCGGTGGATTCAGTCATGGCGGAGTCCTCTCTCAGAGACGGTTTGTCGCAGTCTTGTCGCGGTCTGGAAATTCTGTTTCCACCAGCGTACTCCGCGTGTCGGACCGGCTTCATGTGACAAGACTCTCCTCCCGAAACAACTACGTGTCCGGTGCGACCGCTAACCTGTCAACTATGAGCTCAACCAATCTGACCCGATCCGAGGCCGCCGAACGGTCGAACCTGATCACCGACACCCACTACGTCGTCGATCTCGACCTCACCGAAGGCGGCGACCTGGACCACAGGACATTCTCCTCGGTGACCACCGTGACCTTCACGGCCACCACCGCGGGCTCAACCTTCATCGACCTGCGCGCCGAGGAAATCACCAGCGTCACGCTGGACGGGGAGGACATCCTGTCCTCCGCCGTTCCCGGCGATGGGGAGGGACGCTACGACGAGACCCACGGCCTGCAGCTCACCGACCTTTCGGCAGGACGCCACGAGCTGACCATCGTCGCCGAGTCCCTGTACTCCACCACCGGCGAGGGCCTGCACCGCTTCCAGGACCCGGTGGACGACGAGGTGTACATGTACACCCAGTTCGAGGCCGCCGACGCCAAGCGTGTCTTCGCCTGCTTCGACCAACCGGACATCAAGGCCACCTACGATCTCGCCGTCCACACCCCGCCGAACTGGACGGTGGTCACCAACAACACCGTGGACACCGCGTCCGGCGCGGACCACCACGCCGGGGCGACCACCCACCGCGCGATCGTCGACTACCCGCTGTCGACCTACCTCATCGCCTTCTGCATCGGCCCATGGCACCACGTCACCGATCAGTGGACCGGCTCGCTCACCCCCACCGCCGAAACCGCGGACGTCACCGACACCCGCCTGGTCCCCGGCGGTGAGATGACCGTTCCGCTGGGCATCTTCGTCCGACAGTCGCTGGCCGAGTACCTCGACGCCGACGTCATCTTCGACGTCACCAAGCGCGGCTTCGACTACTACGCCGAGCACTTCGGGGTGGCCTACCCCTTCTACAAGTACGACCAGATCTTCTGCCCCGAGTACAACATGGGTGCCATGGAGAACGCCGGCTGCGTCACCATCCGCGACGAGTATGTCTTCCGGTCCGCCGCCAGCCACTACGAGTACGAGCGTCGCGCGGACACCATCCTCCACGAGCTGGCCCACATGTGGTTCGGCGACCTGGTGACCATGCAGTGGTGGGACGACCTGTGGCTCAACGAGTCCTTCGCCACCTGGTCCTCGGCCATGGCGCAGACCCACGCCACCGAGTACGAGACCGCCTGGGTCACCTTCAACAACAAGGAGAAGGCCTGGGCCTACGGCCAGGACCAGTTGCCGTCCACCCACCCGGTGTTCTCCGGGGCCAACGACCTCGTCGAGGTCGACGCCAACTTCGACGGCATCACCTACGCCAAGGGCGCCTCCCTGCTCAAGCAGCTGGCCGCCTACGTCGGCCTGGAGCCCTTCTTCGCCGGCATCCGCGCCCACTTCGTCAACCACGCCTTCGCCAACGCCACCTTCGACGACCTGCTCGGAGCCCTGGAGAAGGCGTCCGGACGCGACCTGTCGGACTGGGCCGCCCAGTGGCTCAAAACCACCGGCATCAACACCCTGGCCGCAGACACCGTGATCACCACCGCCGCCGACGGCGCCGACATCTACTCCGACTTCGCCATCGCCCAGTCCGGCGCACAGCCCGGTGAGGATGACACCCGCACCCACCGCCTCGCCGTGGGCCTCTACGGCCTGGACGGCGAGGAGGTCACCCTGCGCCGCCGGGTGGAGCTCGACGTCGCCGGGGAGTCGACCGACGTCCCCGACCTCGTCGGCGAGCGCACTGCCGACCTGGTGCTGGTCAATGACAATGACCTCACCTACGGTTTCATCGCCCTGGACCCGGTGTCGCTGACCACCGCGGTCGAGCACATCGCCGGGATCACCGACCCGATGGCCCGGTCGCTGATCTGGTCGGCGACCTGGCAGATGACCCGCAACGCCCAGATGCGCGCCCGTGACTTCGTGTCCCTGGTCGTCCGCGGTGCCCACGCCGAGACCCAGCTCGGTGTGCTCGAGCAGATCCTCGCCCAGGCGATCGGCGCGGTGGAGAACTACAGCGATCCGGCCTGGCGCGCCGAGGGTCGTACCCAGCTGCTCGCCGGTTTCCGCGATGGTGCCGAGTGCACCGAGGGCCAGGCCCGGCTGGCGTTCGTCCGTGCCTACGCCAACGCCGCACAGGACGCCGAGTCCACCGAGTGGATCCGCGGCCTGCTCGACCTTGATGGTGCTGCGAGCGCCGCCGAGCTGCTGCCCGGCTTCACCGTCGACCAGGACCTGCGGTGGCGACTGCTCACCGCGCTGGTCGGAGCGTCCGACACCGGTGAGGGCACCACCCTCACCGCCGAGCAGGCCGAGGAGCTCATCGCCGCCGAGGAGGCCGCCGACAAGTCGTCCTCCGGCAAGATGAACGCCGTCCAGGCCCGGGTCGCCCGACCAGACGCCGACGCCAAGCGCGCCGCCTGGGACGAGATCACCCTGCGCGGGTCCAAAATGTCCAACCTGGCGCTGCGCTACACCATGGCCGGGATCACCCACGTCGGACAGGACGCCCTGCTGGAGCCGTTCGGCGCAGAGTACGTCGAACGGGCCACCGACATGTGGGAGGCACTGAGCTCCGAAATGGCGCTGCGCACCCTCGGCGGACTGTTCCCCGCCTGGGACGGCTACGATGCGCTGGCTGGACCGCTGAAGGACCTGGCGGACGCCGAGTCCACCCCGGCCGGCCTGCGCCGTGTGCTCAGTGAGGGCATCTCGCGGGCAGACCGTGCCGTCGCCGCCCGGGCCTTCGACGCGAGCTGACAATGACCGAGCAACCTTCGAGCCTGTTCGAGGCCATTGGCGGCGAGCCGATGTTCGACCGTATCGTCACCGAGTTCTACCGCCAGATCCCTGAGGACCCGATCCTCGGCCCGATGTACCCGGCCGAGGACATGGCCGGTGCCGAGGACCGGCTGCGGTGGTTCCTCATGCAGTACTGGGGTGGACCGCAGACCTTCAATGAGCAGCGTGGTCACCCGCGTCTGCGCATGCGGCACATGCACTTCCACATCAACCCGGCCGCCCGTGAGCGCTGGCTGGTGCTGATGGGAAACGCCCTGGCGACCATTCCCGAGGACGACCTGCCGGAACCCGCCCGCGCCGCCCTCTGGGACCACATGGTGCGCGTGGCGGACATGCTGGTCAACCGACTCGACTGACGAAAGCCACCGCAGGCCAACCGTGGACGACCTGCTGAGTACCCTGGCGCCCGGCGCCGACCTGTCGACGACCGGCCTGGCCGTGCTCATGATGGGGGCACTGGTCGCCGGCGGGGTCGACGCGATCATCGGCGGCGGTGGCCTGGTGCTGATCCCCCTCATCCTCGCCGTGGCCCCGGGCATGCCAGCGCAGGTAGCCCTGGGAACCAACAAGCTGACCGCCATGGTCGGCACCGCCAGCGCGGGCTTACGCATGATCCGCACCGTGTCCGTCAACTGGCGACTCGTCCGGGTCGCCGCCCCACTGGCAGCCCTGTGTTCCGCCGGTGGTGCCGGGCTGGCCACCGCGGTGACCAGCGACGTCCTGCGTCCGATCGTGATCGTCCTGATGCTGGTCATCGGGGTCTACGTTGCACTGCGACCACAGTTCGGACGCACCGGCGACACCGGTGAGCACCCTGTCAGCCGCGGACGCCACCTCCTCGCCCTGGCCCTGGCCGGGGTGATCGGCATCTACGACGGTTTCTTCGGCCCCGGCACCGGGATGTTCCTGATCATGGTCTTCACCTCGGTGATGTCCCGGTCGCTGATCCAGTCACTGGCGACGACGAAACTCGTCAACACCGCCACCAACTTCGGCGGGCTGGTCGTCTTCGCCCTCGGCGGTCATGTGCTGTGGCTGCTGGGCATCCTGCTGGCGGTGTTCAACGTCATTGGCGCCCAGGCCGGTGCCCGACTGGTCCTGAACCGTGGGACCGGGTTCATCCGCATCGCACTGCTGGTGCTGATCGTGGTGATGTCGACGAAGCTCGTCATCGACATGGTGGGCTGAGCGCGATGTTCAGTCCTTCTACCCGGCTCAGTTCGGTGACGCCCAATTCAGTGACGGGCTCAGTTCGGGGACGGGATCCGCGCCAACCCACCCGGACGCGGCAGGTACACCGTGCCGAACAGAGCGTCCATCCTGATCCAGGAACCGGTCGTGCTGATCCGCACCATGTCGTAGTCGGACATCTCGGCCTGCTTCGGCTCCGCCGCCAACCCCAACGCCCCCACCGCGGCGACGACCCGGCCGGTGATCTCCACGATGCCGGACTCATGGCGGCTCGTCAGCCGCAGCAACGGCTGGTCCAGCAAGGACGGAGGCAGTCCGGCTGGCCCGGAGTGTGCGTCCGCCTCCTTCTCCATCTCGGCGAACAACGACCGGACGTCCGCCCCGGGCACGGTGTCGACCACGGTGAAGCCCGTGGCGGGCGGCGGCGTGCCGGTCCACAGCATGTCGGCGCGTCCGGTGAATGTCAGGACCTCCGCCCCGGCAGCAGCGTCCCCGGCAGCGGCGAGGACACCAGGCACCCCGTCGGCGAGTACCACCGCGCCGTCCTGCGACGGCACCGCGTGGACCCGCTCGGCGACGATACAGCCCAGCGGGGTCGAGAAGATGATGTCGGTCGCCTGCTCCCCCACGGCGACGAATCGTGCCATCGCCCCACTGTCCATCCGCAACACCCGGGTCGCCACCGTGGCGGTCCGATGCAGCGTCGCAGCCTGCGCCCTGGCCGGGCGGGTCAAGGTCAGAGTCACGGTATCAGCAGTGGCCCCGGGCCCGGACGTGGACGCAGGATCGCCACCAGTAAGGTTGAAAAGCATGTCCCCCAGAGTAACCGCGAAAGAGTAACCCCGAAGAAGCAGCCCTGAAGATCCGGTGGGGCTCTACAGGCCGGTGTCGGCCTGGTCGTCCTTCTTGGCCTGGGCGGCCGGACTGTTGTCCTCGTCCTCGATGGGGATCATGAACATGTTGATGACCTTCAGGTCACTGTCCGACCACTCGCGGGTCTTCCCGGAGATCGGATCCACACCGACGTTGACCGTGTCGACGACAGCGACTTCACGGTGCTGGGCATTGCGGATGACCTGGCGCATCTTGAAGGACTTCTTGCCCACCTCGTACATGAAGGACTCGACGACGACAGCAACTTCGCTGGAGGAGAGAGCCTTCTTGTAGTCCACCGAGGCCCAGCGGACGACAAACGCGGGCACGGCCATATCGATCTCGGTGACGACATCACGGACGAAGTCGATCCGGGCGTCCTGGGAGAACTCCAGGTACGCCGCATTGTTGACGTGCTGGAACTGGTCGAAATCCGCCCACCGCAGGTTGATCCTGGTGCTGTGGTACCGGTTTCCCGATTCCTCGTGGTCAACAAATGTCATCGCATACTCTCCTCACAACGGGGCCGGGCCCCAGCGTTTCGGCGCTGAGGCCCGTGCCCCCGGCGCAGCCCCTCCGGAGCTCCGGAGCTCCGGAGCTCCGGACATCCGGGCACCCGGACATCCGCGAAGCGACCACACACCTAGAATTTTTGTCTGGTAACAGACATACTATCGCGAAAGTCGGCGATGCGTTACCCGGGACGGCTTCGCGGCCTCGGCGCCGAGACGCTCGACCTTGTTCTTCTCGTAGTCCTCGAAGTTGCCCTCGAACCAGAACCACTGGCCCTCGGCGACGTTGCCCTCCCACGCCAGGATGTGGGTACAGGTGCGGTCCAGGAACCAGCGGTCGTGCGAAATGACCACCGCGCAACCCGGGAACTGCTGCAGGGCGTTCTCCAGGGAACCGAGGGTCTCGACGTCGAGGTCGTTGGTCGGCTCATCGAGCAGGATCAGGTTGCCGCCCTGCTTGAGCGTCAGCGCCAGGTTCAGGCGGTTGCGCTCACCACCGGAGAGCACCTTCGCCGGCTTCTGCTGGTCAGCGCCCTTGAAGCCGAAGGCCGAGAGGTATGCACGCGACGGCATCTCGTTCTGGCCGACGATGATGTAGTCCAGGCCGTCGGAGACGACCTCCCACACCGTCTTCTCCGGGTCGATGTTCGCGCGGTTCTGGTCGACGTAGCTCAGCTGCACGGTCTTGCCGACCTGCACCTCGCCGGCATCCGGCTCCTCCAGACCGACAATGGTCTTGAACAGCGTGGTCTTACCGACACCGTTCGGGCCGATGACACCGACGATGCCGTTACGCGGCAGGGTGAAGGACAGGTCCTTGATCAAGGTACGGCCGTCGAAGCCCTTGGTGAGGTTCTTGACGTCGACCACCTGGTTACCCAGACGCGGCGGGGTCGGGATCTGGATCTCCTCGAAGTCGAGCTTCTTGTACTGCTCGGCTTCGGCGGCCATCTCCTCGTAGCGCTGCAGACGGGCCTTGTTCTTGGCCTGACGGGCCTTGGCACCGGAACGCACCCAGGCCAGCTCCTCCTTCAGGCGCTTCTGCAGCTTCTGGTCCTTCTTGCCGGCGACTGCGAGGCGCTCGGCCTTGGTCTCCAGGTAGACGGAGTAGTTGCCCTCGTAGGCGTGCAGCTTGCCGCGGTCGACCTCACAGATCCACTGGGCCACGTGGTCCAGGAAGTAACGGTCGTGGGTGACGGCCAGGACGGCACCCGGGTAGTTGGCCAGGTGCTTCTCCAGCCACAGGACGCTCTCCGCGTCCAGGTGGTTGGTGGGCTCATCGAGCAGCAGCAGGTCGGGCTCGCTGAGCAGCAGCTTCGCCATCGCCACGCGGCGACGCTCACCACCGGAGAGGTGGGTGACCATCTCCTCCGGCGGCGGGCAACGCAGGGCGTCCATCGCCTGCTCGATCTTGGAGTCGATCTCCCAGGCGTCGGCGGCGTCGATCTTCTCCTGGAGTTCGGTCATCTCCTCCATGAGCTCATCGGTGTAGTTCGTGGCCATCTCCTCGGCGATGGCCTCGTAACGGGTCTTGACCTCGAATATCTCGCCGAGCCCCTCCTCGACGTTGCCGCGGACGGTCTTCTCCTCGTTCAGCGGCGGCTCCTGCAGCAGGATGCCGACGGTGGCGCCCGGGTCGATGAAGGCCTCGCCGTTGGACGGCTGGTCGATGCCTGCCATGATCTTCAGCAGCGAGGACTTGCCGGCACCGTTGGGCCCCACGACGCCGATCTTGGCGCCCGGGTAGAAGGCCATGGTGACGTTGTCGAGGACAACCTTCTCGCCATGTGCCTTACGAACGTTCTTCATCGTGTAGATGAACTCGGCCAATGTGTTCCCTCCGGGTAGCTCGGCTGCGTCAGCGACGGTGCGCAGCCCTAGACATATTCGACTGACGAGCCTACCCCACTGCGGGCGCGCCGCCAGAAGCCGCCGCGTCCTGCCCGCCCCCCCCCGGCGCGCGCGGCGGCGGTGCGCTGCTGCCGGAGTCAGCGGCGCCGGTGCGTCCTGAAAGACAACCGCGGCGCCGGTGCGTCCTGAACAATTGCGACAACTGCGAACAACCACTCTCGATCGAGAATCTCGTGAAGCGCTTCGCTCGCAGGATTCTCGATCGAGAGTGGTTGTTCGCGGCACGCAGCTCTCACGCTACAACGCAGGGTGCCGCGCCCAGATGCCCTTCCCCTGTGGCCCGGGGACACTGACATTCTGCCGACTCATCCTGGACAGCACGACAGCACGAAGGTCCTCGGCGATCAGGTGCGGCGCCTGCTCCACGCAATCACCGGTGTAGGTCCTCAGTACCCACTCCAGGTGAGTCAGGTCGTCACGTTTCCAGGTGTCCTTGATGAAGTTGCCACGGCGCGAACCCGATCCGCCGGGGGCATGGTAGGTGTAACTGTCGATCTCCACCGCGACCTTGGCCTCCGGTATCACCAGGTCATAGCAGTAGTCGCCGACCTTCACATTGGTCAGCAGGGTCACCGGCAGGTCGGCCAGCGCCTCCCGGATGATGTGGAACGCCTGTTTCTCCAAGGCACTTGCGACACCAACACCCGCCCCGGCGATCAGTTCTCTCGCCCGTTCCCGTCCCGAGTTCAGCGCCGCCACATCGCGTTCAAGTTCTTCACCGACACCAATTCCGGCATACATGCCGCCCAGGAACTCCCCGAGTTCCGCTGTTGAAACGTCTGCGTCCACAGCCGCTTGGATCGGAGTGACCAGTGCAAACTCTTGCCGGTATCTGAGCAGATCAGGCACTCCCGCAATGACGATGGATTCTGCGGTCCGTCGGCTTCCCGTGCGGTGTCGGGCATGTACCGGCCACTGCACCTCCCGGCTCTCGTAGATCTGCACCGCCGTCGCTCCGGTGTAGACCAGCCCTCGAACTGTCGCCAACGCTTTCAGTCGCAACTCACTGTCGGGTTCAGTGCCGCTGTAGATTCCCCAAGCCAACTGGAAGAGTTCGCGTTTGTCGACTCGTGTGCGGACTTGTGCCCGGGTGCAGTCCCGTAGCAGCTCCTTCGAGGTCCACATTCTTGCCATGTTTCCCCTCCTTACCGGCGGTGATGGTGCGGTGCGACGCATACTGTGGACTCACGGCCGTCCCTGAACAACCACTTTCGATCGAGCATCCCGTGAAGCGCTTCGCTCGCAGGATTCTCGATCGAAAGTGGTTGTACGACGGTGGCTGTGTGGCCCCGCTCAGAACGGGGCGAGGGCGTCCTCGTTGTCGGACGCACCGTTGGACGCCGCGGCACCGTCAGTGCCGACGCTGTCGAAGCCGCCGATGTTCGCGGACGCCTCGGTGTTTTCGGCGCCGTCAGCAGCGTCGGCATCGGCGGCGTCGACCTCCTTCACCGGACGCTGCCACTTCGACTGCGAGTGGCTGAGGTCCAGGCCGACGTTGGTCGCCCGGACCCGCCAGATTTCCTCGAAGTACGGCTCCCCCTTCGCGTTCTTCCGCGGGTTGTCGGGCTTGAAGCTGTAGCTGGTCATCCGACCGGCGATGACCAGCGGCGCCCCTTTGACGACGCAGGACAGGACGTTGTCACCGAGCTTGCCCCAGCACTGGACGTTGATGAACAGGGGCGACCCCTCCTTCCAGACACCGTTGCTGTTCCAGCTTGGCGTGGACGCCATGCGGAACGTCACCAAATCCTCGGTACCATCGCTGCGGCTCGGGTGTGATGCGGCGAATCCCGTCATCGTGACGGACATCTGCTGCTGTGCCATGTGAAATCCTCCCCCCAGGTTCCCCCGGGACTCATCCCCGGCGATCGGTGGAGATGGTCCCCACCTCATGTCTCCCCCGGGTCCACCTATCGTCCCCCGCCCTGAACGTGCAGGTCAACACCCCTGTTTCCAATGTGGACAACCCTGGCGAAACTCGCTGCCGGTTATCCACACGACGCGCTGACCTGCGGTCTACGACTCCTCGTCGGTCGTTTCCGTGGGATTCGACGTTTCCGCACCTTCCGCACCGTCGGCACCGTCGGCACCTTCCGCACCGTCAGCGGCATCCGTGGGGCCCTGCGACTTCGCGCGCTGCCGCTGGCTACGGTGCGCCTGCTGCTTGGACCGCTCCGAGTGGAGGTACCCCTGCACCTCACCCTCCCGGTACTCGGCGCCGTAGTACGCCTCGGCGGCGTCGTCGCGTCCTACCTCCAGGCCGGCGAGCATCGCATTGTAGGACGCCAGGTCGGCGTCGTCATCGCGCTCCGCCTTGCGGTCGAAACGGGCGGCCTCCTTGCGGTCCTGCCGCAGCCACTGCACCGCATGCGCGGTACTGACCAGGAGCAGCGGCAGCTCACTGAGCCCCCAGGCAACCGCACCACCGGTGTGCTGCTGCTCCATGAGGTCCACCTCGAACGGCAGCTGCAGCGACAGGTAGTAGTCCTCGGCAAGCGGGGCCTGCATCTGCATCATCGCGATGCCGAACCAGGCGTGGAACGCCATCGCCGCCAAGGTCATCAGCAGCTTCATGAACGGACTGAGCTGGCGCGGGGCGGCGTCCACACCGATGACCACCCAGTAGAAGATGTAACCGGAGATCAGGAAGTGCAGGATCATGAACACGTGCCCGGCGTGGTTCGACGCCAGGTCACTGAACAAGTCCGACAGGTAGAAGGCGTAGAAACCGAGGACGAACTGCAGCGCGGCGACGATCGGGTTCGTCAGGAACCGTGACAACGGGTTGTTGATGAACACCACCAGCCACTCGCGCGGGCCGGGCAGGCCGTTGCGTCCTGCCGGTTTGAAGGCGCGCAGCAGCAACGTCATCGGCCCACCGAGCACCCAGAACACCGGGATGAGCATGGTCAACGCCATATGCTGCAGCATGTGCGGGGTGAACATCGCCATCGCGTACATGCCCAGCCCGGAGCTGGTGACGAAGATCAGCGTAAGGTTACCGACTGTCCACCACACCAGCCGGGAGGTCTTCCACTCCACGCCGCGGCGTTTCACGGAGAAGAACGCCCACATGTACACCGCCTGCAGCAGCAGGGCGATGGTGCCGAAGACCAGGTCGAAACGCCAGTTCGTCAGGACGGCGACCAGGCTGAAGGGTTCGGAGATGTCGAAGCCCATGATCAACTCCGCCTGGCTGATGTCGGCGACGGCCTCCACCGGTGGCGGGATACGGGTCAGCGACAGCGCCACGCCCACCGTCGCCGCCATGACGAACACCTCGACCAGGGCGATCCGGATGAACGGTCGACGCCACCAGGCGTCCTGTCCCCCAGCGTCGAGCTTCGGGATCGTCCAGCGGCGGTGGGCGAAACCGAACCACGCCAGGATCAGGGTGAGCACCGTCTTGACCACGATGATCCGGCCGTAGTCGGTGGTGAACCACTCGGTGAACGACAGTCGGATTCCGGCGTTGATCAGCCCGGAGACCGCAATCCCGATGATCGAGCACAATGCCAGGAAACTGTAGCGTCGGGTGATCCCCGCCAGGTGCGGGCCGCGGCGGGCGGCGTGGGCGACCAGGGCCATCAGGCCGCCGATCCACAGGCAGGCGAGGATGATGTGCCACAGCAGCGAGTTCACACCGTAGTCGTGGTTGCCGCCGGACGCCGAGTGCCCCTCGAGCGCAATCGGCACCAGCGACGCCACCGAGATGGCGAAGAACACCGGCTGCCAGATCCACTTGCGGGTCAGCAGCGATGCCAGGCCGGCGAGTCCCGCGATGATGGCGATCCACATCATCGCCTTCGCCACGGAGACCTGCTGGACCGCCACGCTCCACATGTCCGGTGCCAGGGCGTCCCGCAGCGGGTAGCCCGAGACGTCCGACAGGTACAGCGGGATCAGCAGCAGGGCGCAGACGGCCCAGGCGAGCATCGCCCAGGTTCCGGTGCGGGACGCCCGGAAGCCGTCGAGGTCCAGGTAGCCGTCCTTGCGGGGAGCCGCGCCGAAGGCGCTCATCAGGAAGGAACCGATGCCGAGGCAGGCCAGAATCGTGCCGATGCCGCGGACCAGCGGCACGCCCCAGGTCGTGGCCTTGCCGGGGTCGGGCACGCCGAGGGCGGCGAGGGAGTCGCCGCGGTAGGCGTCGCCGATGAGTGCGGCGATCAGACCCGCCATCACTGCGGCGATCAGGTAGATCCCGACCGGGGATCCGAGACGCCGGCGGGATTGCGCGGCATCCCGGGGGGACGGGTCAGACGGGTCGTTCGGGGACGGGGAGGACGGTGAAACTGGCGTGTCTACAGCCGCATCGGACATGCACGTCACCCTACCCGCCGGTGGCCTGTTACCCCGATTCGTTCCCCCGCCCAGGTGGTGCACTACGATGAATGACCGCACACCATGCGTGCATGCCTCCGTAGCTCAGTGGATGAGAGCAACCGGTTTCTACCCGGTCGGTCGCGGGTTCGAATCCTGCCGGGGGCACCGAGAAAGCCATCTACCAGGCCCTACACTGTCGGAGATGACCTTCACCACTCCCAAATGCGGGCATCTTGTACTTGAACTTGTATTTGGAGTTCAGGAATCACTTCACTGCGCGGGGCCGGGGGCGCTCGATACGAGCGCTCGCGGCCTTGGAGGTCAACTGCGAGTAGTCGGTGTAGTGCTTCGCCGCGACTGCCGCGCCGTGACCGAGTTGTGCAGTACGGGTCTCAACGTCCATCCCTGCGAGGATCATCATCGTCTCCCGAGTGCGCCGCCACAGATGCAGTCCATGGTCGTCCAACTTGCGGATGCCGGTGGCTGTCGCGGCTCGGTCATAGAGATCACGGACAACCTTGGCGGAGTTCGATGCATCCCAGATACGCGTCGGATTGGCGGGGGCACCGATGACATAGTCGTTCGGGTCAGGGGTGCGCTCGAGATGAAGTTCCGCGAGGTAGTCCTCGACGCGATAATCGCTCACGAGGACGTCACGCGGGATCATCTGTCCGGCGACGCGCTTCGTGTGGGCCAGGTGCACCACCGTGCCGTCGTCGGTGTCGGTGATGTCCGCCCACCGGAGGTGCTGCAACTCAGTCTTACGGGCACCCGTGCCAGCGGCGAGGACGGTGAGGGTGATGGCGTTGCGAATCTTGGCGATACGATCGGCAGCACGGTACGGGCCGCGCTTCGGCTCCTTGACTCCCTCCTTGGGATCGAGGGCCAGGAACCAGGCCAGGGCCGTCTCGTACTCATCGCGAGTCAGGGCCTCCTGGGACTTGCCCCGATCAACGCGCTTGTGCCCGGTGATCTTGAGCTGACGGGTGAAGGTCTTCGAGTCCATCGGATTCGGGTAGCCGCGCAACTCGAGAGGTCCGTAGACGTGGTTCATCAACGCGTTCTTGGTCTGGCGGGCCCGCTCCGAGCCGTGGAGCCGTGCAACCTCTTCGAGGCAGTCCTTCAGGGTCACACGGGCACCGATCTCCGGCGAGACATCGGTGATGTCGCGGATGTTGAGGCCGTCGAGACTATTCGGGTGCCCTGGACAGGCCTTGTCATTGCAGGCGCCGAGGGCGAGGTTCAAGACGTCCGAGTAGGTGCGCACCGTGCTGGGTGCATAGTCCTCAGCTTCAACCTTTGGGATCGAGACGGACTCGATGAAATCAGCGACTGGGTCGTCAGGCTTCCAGCGTCCCGTGACCTTACCGGGGCGTGTGGCCTGCTGCTTCGCCGCCGTGATCGCTTCACGAGCGTCGGCGATACGCCGCTCTGCCTCCTTGGCGGCGTTGAAGTGCGCCTCCGACTTCGTGCGCCCGGTCTTGACGATCCGGATGGCTTGCCCCTGATCCTTGGGCAGCTTCTCATCGTCGTCAGCCAGCGGGACCTTCGCCTTGCAGGCGACCTGCCAGGTGCCGGATGCGGTGCGAGTCTCCCCCACCCGGTACGCGGTGTGTTCTCCAACGGGGATCGGTGCTCGGGATGCGGTCTTCTTATGCTCTGCCATACACAAATACTAGTTGGTATCAGGTTTGAATGCCACCGACCAGCAGGATTGAGCTGCTGCAGGGCTTGACGGGCTTCAATGAGCTGCTATAGTTGCATGCAGATGGCCTCCCGTTACGATGCGAGTCTCGTTTGTCGGCAACCTCGTTGTCGGCGATGATCCCGCATCGGCAGCCACCATCGCATAGGGAAATGCGCTGGGTGGCGAAATCGAATCCCGGGGGATACACCGGCGGTACAGATTACCGTGCGGACGAAGGTAACGCGCCACGATGAAGATCCCTTCCCAGGGAGATTTGTCGTGCGTAAAACGCGTACCGCAATGCGGGAAGCCCGCACCACCATCATGTCCTCCGATGGTCTTGAGCGACTGTCGCTGAGGCCCAGCGAGGCAGCACGCGTAATCGGGGTGACGCCGAAAACCCTGAGCAATTGGCGCGGACGAGGTAAAGGCCCCTCCTACGTCAGAGTCGGTCAACGCGGGATCTTCTACCGCATTGAAGACCTCGACGCATGGCTGTCATCTCAGGTCGTCGGGGGTGCAGCATGAGTCGCCGTCGCTGGCCGTTCACCGCCCAGATCGGCCAGCCCGCACCGGACCCGACGGAACATCCCGGGTGGGACAGCAGGCTCGTCGACGACAACCCTCGCGGGACCGAACGGGCTGAGTTTGTCGTCCTGGATCGACGGGTCTGCAGGAGCACCAAAACGGCCCCACAGGCCCCGAAATCTGGGACGCTAGGAAATAGCGTCCCAACAATCTGCGACGTTTCCGCAGGTCAGGATACGGGGTCAAGTTCCACCTGGGGAACCCCAGAATGCGATCTTGACCCCGACCCCGCCGAGACGGGTGCGTCAGCACCCGTCGTGGGTGGGTCGGGTGCCTCTGGTGTCGGTGCTGTCGTGTTCTCAGAGCTGCCCTCGGTCGCGGCGATGGTGTCGGGTCGTCGGGTCCCGATGGTGGGGTTCGACACGGAGTTCGCCACGGTCAACGGTGAGCGCGTCATCGCCAGCTATCAGTTCTGCGTGGTCGATCCCGAGGACCGGGACCTCATGGTCCAGATCGTGATCCTGCCGCTCTCGGGACGACGCATCCGGTTGAGCACTGCCCTCCACCAGGTGTGGCTGTCGGCGCGTCTGTGGGAGCATCCGGCAGTGAAGGCCAAGGGGGTCGGTGTCGATGGTGTGCCGGTCTCGCCCGTCAGTGGTCCTGGTGACACGGTTGGTCAGGCGTTCCTCGACAAGATCTACAGTCACGGCAGCGTCCCGTTCGTGCTGGTCAGTCATTACGGCAGCGCTGACATGACGACGTTCTGGGACGGCCGCAACGAGCAGGACATCCTGACTCGCTTGACCAGCGCTGCGGGTGGTCTGGTCACCCTGCAGCCCGTGCGGGTTCCCCGCTACGACGCAAAGCGTCGCAAGTGCGTGCCTTTCACGCTCTCTGTCATCGACACGATGGCTCAGGCTCCCGCAGGTCAGAAGTCTCTGGCGGCGTTGGGAATGAACTGCGGTGTGCCAAAGCTGGAGGTACCGGGTGACTGGATCTCCCGGATGCACGAGTACAGGTCGGAGAACCTGGCCGCCTTCCTCGACTACGGCATCAACGATGCGGTGATCTGTGTGGAGTACCTGGCGCGTGTCTACGGTGATGATGTCCTTCCGCCGGTGACGCTGTCCTCCGGCGGGGCCAAGGCGATGGTCGCCTCTGCCAGCGAGTACTGGGGCATCACGAAACAGGAGTTCAAGCTGCGGTTCGGTGGTCTGGTCAAGACCGAGGAAGCCTCTGAGGTCGTTGACGTTGGTGAGGGGTTGTCGTACTACGTCAAGCGTGGTCTGCAACCCGTCGACGGTCAGGCGAGCTCGTACTTGAATTACGCTGCTCAGGCGTACCACGGTGGGTTGAACAGTTGCCCGACGCCGGGGTACTACACCGGGCACACCGTCGACGTTGATGCACAGAACGCCTACCCGACCGCGATGGGCGCTGTGCTCGACCTGGACTTCTCCCCCGGTAATGGGCTGGGTGTCGTTGAGGAGGTCTGGAAGGACCGTGAGTTGACCCTGGCTGACGTGCCGGACCCGACGGTGCCAGTCACCGCGTACGTGCGATGGGAGTTCCCCGACGACGTGGTGTACCCGTGCATCCCGGTGCTGGCTGACTCGACGATCCTGTATCCCCGCACCTCAGAAGGCATCAATGGTGCATACGTCATGGGACCGGAGTTGTGGCTGGCGCTGAAGCTCGGTGCCACGGTGTACTGCTCGATGGGGTACAAGGCACGCGTGCTCGCCGGACCCACCGGCGGGGCGTCCCGGGTGCTGCGTCACGGCGTCGCCCAGCTGATCACCGACCGCAACCTGGCGAAGAAGGTGTTCGGGAAGAAGTCTCTGGAGGAGACAACGCTGAAGAACGTCGTGAACAGCATCTACGGCAAGACCGCGCAGGACATCAGCGAGCACGCCGGGTGGAACGCCATGGCGCAGGTGATGGAGTCTGTGGGCGGTTCCTCGATCTCATCGCCGCACCACGCTGCCACGACGACGTCGCTGGTCCGGGCACAGCTGCACGCCGTGATGAACCAGATCACCAACGCCGGGTGCCGGGTGTTCTCGGTGACCACCGACGGCTTCATCACGGACATGCCTGTCGACCAGGTCGAGGGCTTGGACCTGTACGGGCTGGCTCCGGTGCTCCGCGACTCCCGCGTCGCGTTGACGGGTGACCCGACGATCTGGGAGGCGAAGCATGAGCAGGAACGTCTGCTGAACTTCACGACCCGCGGGAACACCAGCCTCGATCCGACCGGGGTCAACGCCCACAACGGGTACAAGATCCCTCGTGATGTGGTCGAGGACTCGATGGCGGACCGTCAGCTCATGCATGACCTGGTCGTCACCCGCGAGGGTCGCATCCCGAATCCGGGCACACAGTTTCCGAGCTTCCAGCAGCTCAGCGACCGGTACGACCGGCGCGACTTCCTGCCCTTCCCCCGGGGCCGCAACCTGTCGATGGACTACGACTTGAAGCGCCGGCCAGCGATGGCGTCGATGGCGGGCGTGGTCGTGGCCGACAGTGACGGCGACGGCCAGTACGAGGTGGCGTCCTTCGACACCGAGCCGTGGAGGACAGTCGCTGAGGCCACTCGCGGACGTGAGGTCGGTAAAGAGATCGGTCGTGAAGGATGCCTGCGGACGGTCGAGCAGTGGGAGCACTGGGACCTCCAGCGGCGACACGGTGCCCGTGGCCGGTCGCTCAGGCACCCGGCGCAGGCTATCCTGCGCTCGATCCTGATCGGGTACCGGCACGGGATGATCGACATCCCCGCGCTCGACCGGCTCGGGACCGTCGCTGAGCGTTGTGCATGGCTGTCTGGCTGGGGACTGGGCCGGGTTACCGAGAGCCAGTGGAAGAACGCCCGGCGGCCTGAGCGGGTTTCCACGATGCTCCCCATTGAGGATCTCGGGGACTGGCCTGAGCGTCTCCGCAGTGCGCCAGTCGACTACGACACACAGGACGTCGCATGAGCGCCGTGGCTGGTTTGCCCCGTGGGCCGCCGAGCGGCCCTGCAAGACCAGAGACACAACATCAAGACGTGCGGATGCTCCGCACAGAGAGGATCGCAGAGACATGCTGCGTAACACGATTAACACCGACGTCGACCACGAGTCCGACGAGGCGAGCTGCGTCAACTGCGGACACCCCGCCGGTGATCACGCAAACGGCGACTTCGGCAGCCTGCCCGTTGCCGCCGGGGAAGTTCAGTGCAGTCAGTGTAGGAGCACGACTGACAACGCTGTGGAACTGTGGGGTGGTGAGTGGGTCGACGGTGATCCTGACGCGTGGCTTGAGGGGTACGCGTGCAGTCCCGAGTGCTTCGTCGCGCTGTTGTCAAATGCCGTCGATCCCGGCTATAGAAGGGCCCGTCTGGCCCTCTTGAAGGGCTGCAAGGCTGACGGAGATGACGGTCTCCCGCGCCCGTTCGGATTGACCAACAACACAACCGAGAAGGAGAAGTCATGACGAAGAAGTTGACCAAAAAGCAGCGCATCAAGGCGCTGACCGACAGTGGCATGACCCGCGTTGAGGCGGAGTTTCAGATCGCTGAGGAGGATCTTGCAGAGCAGAACCAGCGGATCGAAGATACAGCGCTCGGCATCATCAAGCGCGACCACGCAGAGGTCTGGGAGCTGGTTGTTGAAGAAGCCCGTGATGTCGTCGTGAGGCCTTCTCGGCGCCGCAAGAAGGAGTCGGAGGGTGCCTCACACGACACTGCAACCGGTGCCTCGGTACCGGTGTCAACGGATGCTGAAACCTCTCCGACGTACCCGCAGCAGAGCGATTTCAGCATGTAGACGTAGCGCATAAAACAAACCCCGCGGTCATCGCCGCGGGGTCTTTTTGTGCGCCCAGACGAGGCTGCGAGGCGGGGTCCAGGGGCGCAGGACGCCGAGCGCAGCGAGGTGTCCGAGAGCCCTTGGCCGGGGTCTCCAGGGGGCGGAGCCCCTTGGGCCAGATGCCGAAGTGAGCGTCAGCGAGCGAGGGAACCTACTTGGCTCGAAACGAAGTGTAGAGACAAGTAGGCAGCTGGCCCTGTCGTTGTTGGTGTGATAGCGTGGAACACAGCACCAACAATGACAGGTAGGGGGCGCCGAGATGGCCGACGCGAAGCGGCGGACACCGCGCAAGCGCAAGGCTGAATCTGACGTGCGGAGCACGACGGTTCAGACGCGCTGGAGCGAGGCGGAACTGGGGCAGCTCGACCGCGTCTGCGGGCGACTGAACCAGGGCCGATCCTCGGTGATTCGTCGTGCTGTGGACGCGCTCGACGCGTCCGCAGATGGACGCCGTGAAGCGGTGTTCGGGAGCGGCGATGCGGCGCTAGTAAACGCGCTCGCGAGAGTGCGGGGAGAGCTGAATCGCATCGGCGTGAATGTGAACCAACTCGCCCGCCGTGCGAACGCTGGAGACCACGTCGACAGCGCGGATTTGATCGGTATTGAACTCGGCCTCGAAGAGATTCGAGAGGTTCTGCACCAGCGTCTCGGTCCGACCGGACAGACGCTGTGAGTACGCTTGTCGGTTCGCACCTGCGACGCCCCGGCGTGCCTGGATGGGTGCGCTACTGCGGTCGTCTTGAGCTTCCCGCGGACGAGCGAAAACGAGCCGTGCCGGTCACGATCTCCGACATGGGCGAACCGTGGGACGCCGCCCGTAACATCGAGACGTTGCTTAAGGGGACACCGCGAACCAACGGTGGTGAGTCGTTGGTGATGTCGTTCCCTGAGTACGAGATGGACGTCAACAATCCGGAGCACCAGCAATGGGTGGGGCAGCTCGCGTACGAGCACGCGAAGCGTGCTGCGCCCCACTCCCCTGCCATGGTTTTCGTCCACACTGACAGCCATGGGAAGAAGCTGCACGCCCACGTCCTGATCGTCAATCACGACGTGGAAACCGGACTGAGCAATCAGTCCAAGATGGACATCAAGCACCTGCGCAAGATCAACGACGGCCTCATGCGCGAAGAGGGTCTGGAGGTCTGCAGCGAGCGTGATCTGTCGGTCTCGCGGTCCTGGGCGGAGATCATCGCGAACCGAGAAGCTGAGCTAGATGGTGCCGATGAATTGGTCAAAGCGAACCCGTCTGCGAAGGTCGACAAGAACGCCACGCCGCTCACTGTTGACGATGCACTGACCCGCGAAACGACGCGTCAGTACCTCGCTCAGGAGATCAACGCAGAACTTACCGATCAGGCTTCGCAGAGCGCGAATGTCACGCCCGAGACGCTGTCGAAGGGTCTTTACGAGAATCGCCACGTCAGCATGACAATCCTGCCGGATAACGGTTACGGGCACACCATCACATATGGTGCCGTCGACGAGGACGGAAAGACAGTACGCAACAGCACCGTGAGCAAGACGGGCAAGACCCGCAGCATGAAGGTGGCGGCCAAAGACAAGCAAATGGGTGCCGCGTATTCCTACGAGGGCATGGAGAAGCTGATCTCGCAGCGTGTTGAGTATTACGACCGCGTCCGTGAAGAGGAAGCCACGAAGGCGGCGCCGAAGCTCCGCATGCCGGAGACCACGGCGGAGCAGCGAGCTCGTGCTCAGCGTGTCAGGGACGCGCTTGCTGAGAAGCGCGGGGCGACGCCGCAGCGCAAGAGTTCACAGCAGTTGTTGGACGCACAGCGGGAGACGAACGAGGAGCGAGCAGCGACACAGCCGACGCCGATGAGCCCGAAGAATGCCGTGCCGAGTCCGGCGACAGAGTCGGTCGACGCTGTCGGTGAACCGCGACAGGAGGCGGATGCACAGGTCGCCGTCGATGCCGGCGAGGCTGCACGACGGCACCGCAAGAAGGCGCAGAACGAGAGCGAGGCCCATGAGCAGAACCAGCCTGTAGCACCGGACCAGGACCACGACGAGGCGATGCGTGTGGCGCTTCGCCGCACCCCGGCTGAGTTGGTGCACGCGGCGCAAGGTGTGCGGGTGACGAAGGCGGGTAAGACGGTGAGCGCCCACGCCAGCATCAAGGGGGTGCTGCGTGGATGGTCTGAGCGAGGGAAGCTGCAGGACGTGCCGCCGGGTCAGGCATACATGAGCGCGGTGGCAGCGCACGAGCAGACGGGCGTCAGTCCGGACCTCGGCAAGATGATCCGCAGGCAGATGAAGCGCAACTACTCGGATCAGTTCGGGGCGCTGAGCGGACACGCCGGGGAGAAGGACTTCAAGGAGTTCTGCCGTCCTCGGTACGACGGTCCTGACACGCGCTCGCCGTCTCAGAAGACAGCCGCTGATAAGCGACGGGACCGATTCACCAAGGCGCAGAAAACCCGGGCGAAGGACACCGGCCGCGGTCTCGGAGACTGACCTCGCTCACAGAAAAACACCCGGACCCCGTGACGGGTCCGGGTGTTCGTTGGTTAGAAGACCTGCACGCCTTCACGCGCTATCGCAGCACCATGGGTCGAGTTGACGTCCTCGCAGATCAGCATCGCCTCGGTGGAGGTGCAGGCGAAGTCGCCGTAGCTGACACTCTCGCCGTAACCGATGACCTGCGGCGACGTACCTCCGAGGGTGACTTCGGCGTACGGCCCCGCGTCGTTGGTGACACGGAAGTCCGCCGCACCGTTCTCGATCACCACCGAGGACGGATCACGCGGGTTCTCCTTCTTCATACTGATGACGTCGCACCGCAGCGTCGTTCCTGCAGCGCAGGTGATGTTTTCGCTTGGCGTGGTGAACACCGCCATATCTTCGCCGCCCAGGGAGCCGACAGAGGTCGCGGGCTTGGCACCGGCAACATCGACACCGGTGTCGTGGGAGCGGTTGTTAGGGTCGCGTTCGACGCGGTCAGCCCGGTCATCACTGTCGCTAGCTCCGGCACCTGCGGCAGGATCACCGCCGGAGCTACCGGAGTCGCTGTCGGGGCTTCCCGTTGGATTCGGGCCGCTCGGACCTTCGGAGTCATCCGGTCCGGGTGTTTCCGTGCTGGTGACCTCGCCGTCGTCACTGGACGCGCTGGCGTTGAAGTCACCGCCGTCCGCGGCCTGGTCGCTGTCGTCGCTACCGCAGGCGGTCAGCGAGACAGCCAGGGCGGCTGCGGCGAGACCTGCGGTGATACGGGAAATGCGTGTCGTGATCATAGTGAAGTCCTGTGGGTGTGCGAGCCGTCAGAAACAGCGGGGATGGGTGGTTCTCAGTCCTTGTAGGGCGCGTCGAACCGCCACCCTCTCGGCTCAGGATCGTTTTCGATGTCAGCGGAGCTGCCGACCTCAGTGGACAACACGTAGCCCGTGAAGTCGTCGAAGTCGGCGGTGTCGACGTCTACGGAGCGACAGGCGGAGACCGTTGTCGAGCGGTCCGACACGCTCAGATCGGCATACCCACCACCCTCCCTCACTGCCTGTGAGGGGTCGGTCGCCCGAATGACTCGTTCCATGGAATTCTGGATCTCATCGATCTCGTCGAGAGTCCCGGCCCCGACAGGTATCATGACCTGGTTAGTTGAGATGGTGGGGCCGAGGTGGCCACCGTCGATAATGGGGTTCAGGTCAAGTTCTGGCTGCCCGAGGGCATCGATGAGCATGGACTCCAGGTAGTCCTGAGGGTCGTCCGGCCTGTTGGTTGGTTCTTCGGGTTCTTCAATGACCTTCGCCGTCATGTCGTAGCAGAACAACACGGACGAGAGGTTGCGCTCAGCATCTGGGTGGCCCTCTGGAGCGTTCGGGTCCGAGTCCCCCATAACATCCATGGTTCGCGGGTTGTCGACGGTCACCGTGTACCGGCCGCCGTCCTTGCCTCGTTGGGTCGATCCATCGTCAAACTCGTACTCGGTCCCTGTGCGGATTTCCAGATCGCCCCCAGCGGACAGGAAGTTGTACTCTGCGAAGCCGTCTCGGGCCGAATCCACCGCAGGATTCTCGCCGTTGTCGTCCTCCGTGGACACTCTGGTGCCACCACCACCGGTGGCGCTGGTGTTGCCGTCATCATCGTTACCGCAGGATGCCACCCCTGCACCGACTAGGCCGAGGACAGCAACGCCAGCCACAGCGGTCCCGGCGACCTTCGGCTTCCGATCTGTTCGGTAGAAGCGCCTCACCTTGTCGACAGCAACCGTGCTGACAGCGCTCAGCGAAGCCGGAGGCTGCTTGACGTCCTGATAGGCGAGCCCCCGCAGCTGGTCGATGTCGATGCTGGCACTCGGGTTGGCCAGGCGCTGGTCATACATCTGGCGTCGGGTCGGGTTTCCGAGGATGCGTCGTGCCACCGTGAGCTGCTCGTGAGTCGCCTTGTCGTCCCAGGACACGCCACGGAGACGGTGATCCAGCTCGGCAGCCAGCTCGGACGGTGTTTTCGAGCGGTCAAGGTCAAGGTCGTGATAAAGGTCGATAGAAAACATGAAAACGCTCGCTCTTCGTGCGTAGTGGGTGATTCTGATACGTTCTTGTGGTGTGACAGTAATTGCATCACAAAGTTGCCGCAAAGCCTGTGAGGAAAACTCCCTACGGTGGGTGTATTTCGTGCCGTCTTTCAGTACCGGCACCCGTCGGGCAGAATGGTCTGCGTGCCACAGTCGCCCCGCTTCCTTACACAGGAGCAGCTGGCTCGACAGGAGCTCCGACGCGTGACTCTCGGAGCGACCATCGCCAGGCTGCGGCGCGAGCGTGGGCTGACACAGGCCCAGCTCGCAGAGGCTGTCCGCATCCACAAACGCGGAATTATCCGTGTTGAGCAGGGGTCGACAAGCCTGACGGTCGACGTCTTATCCCGGATGGCTGATGCGCTCGGCATCCAACTGTCGGAGTTGTTCCGTCTCGTCGAACTCGAGGAGAACGAGAGCATGACCGACTCCGGGGACGCGTAGTAGCGGCGCTGAGTATCGACGCAACTTTGCAACCGGGGGCCTTGGGGCGAGCCTGAAGTGTTTCACGAGTACGTTTCTCCAAATCGCTGGACATAACGACACTCCGCACATTAGCTGGTCGGGGCACGTTTCTGCGTCCCTGGCTTGACGGGTATGGTAGGAATATCATGAGTGCACAGATACACGTATGTGGGTGATATTGGCCTCCGGGGAAAGGTCGAGAATCACCCACAGATGGGGGATAAAATGGGTCAGTGATTGTGGAAGACCCAGACGTCGTAGTCGGGGGTGTCGATGACGGTGTAGTCGGCTTCGAGGTCGCGGGCGTACGACTCCCAGTCGAAGTAGGTCACAGCCGCGTCCGGCGCACCGTAGAGCAGGTCGATGTCACCGGCGATCATCTCGGCGTAGTCGCGAAACGACTCGAACTCACCAGCGAAAAGCTCGTTGAACTGCTGCTGGTTGGGGGCGTCCTGCGGGTCTTGGATCCACTGGTTCTCGATCCACGCGAGATACGCAGCGCGCCACTGCGGGTCGATGGCCTCGACGGCCTGGCCCCACAGGCTAGCGTGGTACGGGTCGATCTCGCCCCTGATCGGCAGGTTCTCGTGGTCCATCACCCACATTTCCTCGTGCTCGTCTGAACACGGCACGCCGTGGAGATGGTGCGGACGGACGTTGCCGGCATCGACGGCGTCGTACCAGCGTCCAACCAACTCCCCATCGCCATAACAAAATAAGCAGCCTATCCACACTCGTGGCGTGATGGTCATAGTGTCGGCGTTGAACGTCTTCATGGTTAGACCTCCCAGGTCTACGGGTTCCTGTTGGGCAACCCTGATCCCGGGGACCGGCCCCCGCCGTGTCCGACCCAAATACTAAATGTCAACTAGTGACGAGGCACCTTTTTAGCGAGCATTCCACTCGTTAGGGAGTGGATTAAAATGCAGATTAGTCATTCCCAATTAGGCGTCCACTGTGGCTTCCCTACGAACCGACAGGGGATAACTGCAACGAAGCACTTATAGGGGCCGCTAATGAGGTCTTCCTCTTCCTCCTCATCATCCTCGTCGTCATCGAAGATGTCGTCTTCAATATCAAAATCATCCTCGCCCCCGAACTCGTCTTCCCATATTTCTCGTTCACTCGACTCTGTGAAGTGCTTGGGTCGCTGAGTCATGTCGGGGTCGTCACCCAGCCATGATATTGTCCAGGTGCCGTAGACCTCGAAACCTTCATTCATTGCTGAACGCGTCTCATGGTCCAGCGTGTGCTCAAAGGCATTGAAATCATCGCTGGTAATCACCCCACCCAGGTCTTTTATCACCCGACCGCGGGAATCTACCACGTTCGACATTTCTCGCAGATCACTGTCGAATGTCACCTTAAGGTACCTGTCACTGCGGGGGGCATCCGCGAACTCGACACTATTGAAACGGTAGTGAGTAGGCCAGTTGTTACTAGGATTACGCCTCGCATCGCTAAGATCTAATTCCCACATCGTCTGATTGTTATTTGATATTTCCGGCTCTTGTTCGGCAGCCTTCATGACCTCAATCAGTTCCAAATGACCAAAACGCCTCTCATCCGGAAAGACTATATTTATCGGGAACTTCGCCTTCTTCGTATTGACCGACGAGGTAATCGATACATCCTCAGACCGGAAGTCGACGTCGATTCGCACCTTGCCTTGCTCTTTCGTGCCCATGCTAGTTGTATCCGTTTCATCTGAAAGTTGCATTTTTGTCGAGGGCTTTCCATATTGAATGAACCCTCTCGGCCGCAAGGTCGCGAGGCGTTCCCGCGCTTCCTGCGTTACCAGGTCGCGACGTAAGGTCACGACTTCCCTCAGGTTTTGTTACCTCTTCGGATCGTACTCGAATAATGCTCAGCTCGGTGAGGTGTTGCTGAAATTATCTACGGGTGCCACCCGGCCGGTCCCACTGGACCTGGTGATCATTCTCGACCCGAGCGTGCCAAGAGGTTTGCGCGTTGGTGACCGGAAGCGCTATCTATATGACTTCTTCCGGGCTACGCTTGGCTTATGTGCGCCTCGTACGGACTCGCCCCACTCAGCCACTACGGCCTCGAACCGCTCGATGAACGTGAGGCCCGCGACGCCCTGGAGCGTTGGATCGAACAGCGCGGCGGCAACGCCAAGATCACCGGCAAGAAGGCGTTGAACCTGAACCCGCTGATCACCTCGGACGAGACCGGGCACCGGGAACTGAACCTGGCCTGGTGGTGGATACATGTCGGCAACGAACCGGCGCAGTTCTCGGCGTTCAACGCAAGGGACGACAAGTTGCTGTCGTCGAGGGTGTGGAAGGGACCGTTCCGGGAGCACCGGGCGCTGGCACCGGCCACTTGGTACGTCGAGAAGGGGCGGAAGTTCGCACTGCCGGCTGGGGAGGCGTTCGGCATCGCGTCGATCACCACCACGGCCCGTCGGGGCGACGAGGAGATTTTGACCTACGCTCTGGTGACCCGTGACGCCGTCGCGCAGGCGGCCACGGTCCATCCGAGGATGCCGTTGGTCCTCCCCCGCGAGCTGCACGATGACTGGCTGGACCTGTCACTTAGGGGTGACGGTGACCTGCTGGCCGAGGCCCTGTCGGCGTCGGAGTCGCTGAGCCGGTCGATGGAGATCGTCGGCGGTTGAGCGAGCTGCGACTCTGGCTGGATGTGCAGTTAAGGTCACGTATCCTGTTAGTATCCTCATGAAACCCACTTGTCGTGTCCGACCTTCCACGAATCGCGGACACTCACTGACCTTTCTCGAGGATTTCTATGACCCGCCGTGCTTACCCGCGTGTGGCTGCCGCCGCCGTGGCCGCTGCCCTGCCTCTGTCCCTCATCAGCGTGATCGGCGCTGGACCCGCATTCGGTGGCGAAGCTCAACCGGTGGCCTCCGCGGTCGGCGGTGAGACGTCCGCGGTGCCGGGGTCGCAGTTCAGCGGGACAGCCACGATCAACGGGCCGTTCCCGACCCGTGCCGAGGCCGAAGCCGACGGCTACGTCGACGAGAGCAACGCAGGGTGGCGAGACTCCGTCTACCAGGCCGAGGACGGTGAGAACGCCGAGGAAAACACCTCCTGGTCCGCCGGGGACCGCTACACCCGCATGGAGGAGTTGAAGGTCACCTCGCAGGCGATGGGCGGCCGGGAGATCCCCGTGGTCACTATCCGAGCCAAGAATCCCGATGCCCCGACGATCTACCTGCTCAACGGTGCCGACGGCGGCGAAGGTAGCGCCAACTGGTTGAAGCAGACCAGCGCGGTCGACTTCTACGGCAACCGGATCGGCAACGTGAACGTGGTCATCCCGATGGCCGGTGCATTCTCGTACTACACCGACTGGCAGTTACCAGCCACCAGCCTGGACACCGACGCGCACGGTGTCGGCACCACACAGAAGTGGGAGACCTTCCTGACCCAGGAGCTGCCCGGACCGATGGAGGACCACCTGGGCACCAGCAGTGACAAGCGGGCGATCATCGGCATGTCGATGACCGGGTCGACCTCCCTGATCTACGCCGAGAAGTACCCCGGCTTCTACGACGCCGTCGGGTCGTACTCCGGGTGCGCGGCGACCTCGCGGGAGGCCTCGCAGATCACGCAGTTGATCCTGGACCGGGGCGGCGCGAGCTTCGAGCAGATGTGGGGTGACCCCTACGGTCAGGTTGCCCGCGACAACGACGCGCTACTCAACGTCGACAAGCTGGCTGATCAGCACAACATCTACGTGTCCTCGGCGACGGGACTGCTCGGTGAGCACGACGTGTCCTCCGGTGACGTGCTCAACGGCAACGTGTTCGGCATGATCACCCCGATGACCGATGGTCTGGCCATCGAGGCTGGCAGCAACGTCTGCACTCACTTGTTGAAGTCGACCACGGATGATCTGGGCATCACCGAGGCGTCGAACAACCTGGTGTACAACATGCGAAACGCAGGCACGCACCAGTGGGCCTACTGGCAGGACGACATGTGGGAGTCCTGGCCGGTCATCGCCCGGGGCCTGGGTCTCGACGTGGCCGAGGCACAGCTTCAGACCTCGGAGGCACAGGCAGACCACCTGGAGGCGAACCCGGGCATGGGCGCTGAGGGATCGACACCGGTGTCGTCACTCCTGCCGGTCTTCGACGCCGCGGAGCAGGGATCGGCAGACCTGGCGGAACTGAACAACGCCGAGCAGTAGCCCCTCCCCCACACGGACTACAGGCCGGTCGGTGTCGTCAGACACCGAAGCGGAACCCGACGGGAGATCACGCGGCCTGCGACCGATAGAAAGCACGTGCAATGAGCTGCCTGGCACGTTCTGCATCTGCATCGCCTGCGAAGATGACCTCGCTGACGCGACTCAGGACGTCGCCTGCACCGAGTACAGCCTCATCGGTACTTGCCTGGAGGTCCGGGCTCTCTTCGAACTGCGACTCACTGTTCGACTTCGCCTGCTGCACCAGAGTCTCGTCCTCGCTGAGCTTGGAGAGGATCGTCGCCACCGCACCGTGCGTGGTCTCCTCGGATTCGCCGAGCATCGTCGAGAGCTCGCGGACGACCTCAAGAAGCGCAACCATCTTCGGATCACGTGGCTCACCACTCGCCACAGCGCTTGTCCCCGTGACGACTCCCCCGGCAGAAATATCGATGTCGACAGGCTGCTCCCCGACGAGTTGAAGGCGGGTGAGCTCGACATCCGTGAGGTCGATGGTCTCGGAGACCTCTGTATCCCGCAGATGCGGCACCAGCAGGCGCAGGTAGATTGCCTTCTTCGCCAGGTCCGTGTCCCCATAGTCGACGACCTGAGTCATGAAATCGTAGAAGTTCAGGAACGAGGTCGTGTTCTTGCGGAAGAGTTCGAGCTCATTGCGTTCTATGCGGTCCTCGATCAGCTGCGCATGCTTCCATCGATCACGGAACCTCTTCTTCGCCGGCCCCAGGCCTTTGGCGATCTTGCCGTTGACCTTCGATCCCGTCCCGGTTCCCTCTGTCACGAACACGGTCGCGACGTCCTGGACCTCGTCGGCTTCGTAAATATCAGCACCGTCGAGCTTATCCACGATGTCCCAGATGAGGTTCGGATCCGTTACCTCGTCGACGTTGGCGTCATTGAAGTAGGGCTCGAACGATTCCTGGATTTCCGCAGGCTCGTTGACGAAGTCAACGACCTGCGTCATCGCCGCGGTCTTCTTCGTCCCCTTCGCTGTCGTGTGCGTCCGATTCAGTCGGGAGAGGGTCTGCACGGCGGTGATACCGGAGAGCTTCTTGTCGACATACATCGCGCACAGCAGCGGCTGATCGAAGCCGGTCTGAAACTTGTTGGCCACGATCATCACACGGTACTGATCACTCTTGAACTCCTGACGCAGATCACGGGTACCAGGGTTCATCGTCGCTTCAGTCAGGCTCTCCAGCCCGAGCTCCGCACTGGTGTCCGCGTCCTCGACAGTGCCAGAGAAAGCAACGAGAGTTCCATAGCCGAGTCCCCTCGACTTGATGTACCGGTCGATCTCACGCTTGTACCGTACGGCACCAAGGCGGTTGGGAGAGACAACCATGGCTTTCGCCGCACCGTCGAGCAGGTGCGCGACATTTTCGCGGAAGTGCTCGACGATGATCGCCGCCTTCTGCGCAATCGTTTTCGGATTGACCTTCACCCACTGCATCACCTCCTTCTTCGCCTTGGTCTCATCGACCTGGGCATTCAGTGAACCTTCGACCTTCTCGCCCAGATCGAAGTACATCTTGTAGGTGCGGTAGCCACGCAGCACGTCGAGGATGAACCCCTCCTCGATCGCCTGCTTCATCGAGTACAAGTGGAACGGTCTGGGTTCGCCCTCATCGCTGTCACGGTGGCCGAACAGTTCAAGGGTCTTCTTTTTGGGAGTCGCTGTGAAGGCGAAGAACGAGATGCCCTCGTGGGAGGCCCTTGCCGCCATCTCGTGGCTGAGCATCCTGTTGATCATCATCTGCTCGGCATCGACCTCAACCTCACCGGTCTCGTCGAGCTCTTCTTGCTGCTCTGCTGTGAGCACGCTCTTGAGCTGTGCCGCGGTGTTGCCCGACTGTGAGGAGTGCGCCTCATCGGCGATGATGGCGAACTTCTTCGCCTTGAGCTCGGAAGCGTTCTGAATCTTGTCGAGAATGAACGGGAACGTCTGGATCGTGACGACCACGATGAGCTTGCCCGACTCGATGGCGTGACCGAGCGCCCCGGACTTCGACGCCGTGTTCCCCTCGTTGAGGTTGGCGTACTCCCGGATCGCCTTGTCATCGATGGTGGCGACGATCGACTGGTTGTCCGCATCGATCTGCTTGATCGCCTCCTGCAGCTGCGCATCCAGCACGTTGCGGTCAGTGACGACAATGACCGTGTCAAAGATCTTCCCGTTGTTGACCTGCAGGCGTGCCAGGCGGTGGGCCAGCCAGGCAATCGAGTTGGTCTTGCCCGAGCCGGCCGAGTGTTGGATGAGGAAGCGCTTGTCGGGCTCAGGGGCGGTGACTGCTCGTTCGAGCTTCTCGACGACGTCCCACTGGTGGAAGCGGGGAAAGATGAGCGTGTATGTGCGCTTCTGCCGACCGGTCTTGTCAAGAGTCCGGGACTCAGAGATCCAGATAAAGCGCGAGAGGATTGCCAGCCATGCATCGCGCTGGAGTACCTGCTCCCAGAAGTAGGCGGTCCTCTGCCCGTTCGGGTTCAGCGGGTTACCTTCCCCACCGTCTTCTGTGCCACGGTTGAATGGCAGGAAGCGTGTCTTGGCCCCGTCAAGCTTCGTTGTCATCCAGACCTGGTCTTCGGACACGGCGAAGTGCACCAGCGCCCTTGTACCGTTGCCGAGCATCGCGAAAGGCTTCTTCCCCTTGGGCTGGATGATGCGTTCACGGTATTGCTGCTTGGCGTTCTCGACAGTCTGCGTGTTCTCGGTCTTCACCTCTGCTGTCGCCACGGGGACTCCGTTGAGGAAGAACACGAGGTCAATGGACTTGTTGCCGTCGCCGTAGTGAACCTGTCGCATCACGCGTAGCCGGTTAGCTTCGTACTTCGCCTGTGTGGTCGGGTTGAGCGAGGTCTCAGGCCTGGCCTGCATCATGTCGAACTTCGCTGACCCGGCACCGAGGCCGGCGACGTTGAAGCCCTTGCGCACGGTGCGTAGAGCGCCCTCGCGGTCGGTCATCGGCTTGTCGAGGCTCGTGACGAGGCGGTCGAGCAACATGCGACGACGCTTGGCCTCATCGGCAGAGCCTGGCTTGACGAACTTCTCGAATGCGGTCTTCTGAGTTTCTTGGAGCCACGAGAAGACGTCCTCAGGCACTAGTGCACGTTCGACGTCGTAGAGGTCGTCGTTGTCCGAGTACAGCCACCCATGCGCTTCGAGGTACTCGGCGAGCTCGCGCTCGAACTCGATCTCCTTGTGCTGGCCTGTCATGCTGTCGTCCTCACGTCGATCTGCCCGGTCACTGCTGCGGTGATGAGCGCAGCACGGCGCTCCTCCGATAGTGCGATGAGGTCTTCCGACTCGGCAATGAGTCCGTCGATTCGAGAGGTTGCATGGTCTAGATCAGCGGCGATCTCATTCTGCTCCCGAATCGAAGGCACAGGAACGCGAAGGCCACGAAGCTTCTCCGCTGTAAAGTGCGCGATCGTTGACTTATTGGCCAGGATATCCAAAATCCCTCGTTCCCTATAAGCCAAAAGCACATATCTGTAGTACCTAGGATTCCAATCCTTAGTCCCACGGAGACGGTTGACTGTCTTTTGAAAACACACCCCAGCTAAATCCTCCTCAAGCACAACGGAAGTGCCAATTGCACCACCTTCTACCACCAACAGATCGTTGCACTCAAGATTGAACTTGAGTTCTTCTTCTCGCGTGAATGGCATAGAATTCAAATTCCCGATATCAAGCCCAGAATCTTGAATGTTTCCGGCTCGAATGTATGGAAGGTTGCGCGCCATATCATCGCGGACCTTTCCACTATCAAGCATCTTTCCGAGCTTTACCTCGAAGCCATACCCGAGGGCAGAACTTGACCATGACAAGTTTTTCTGCGGATCTAGTGGATCCATCCCACCTAAAGACTTGGCGTCAATCACCGCCCGCCGTCGCTCCCTGAGTGTTTCGATGAGGCCGCGCTGCTCGGTGATCAGCTCGTCGATCTTCTGCGTCTCACGGTCCAGATAGTCAGAAATAGAGTTTTGAACTTCGATTGGCGGCACCGCAAATGGCATGTCAGTGATCATCCATCGACGAACTGAATCGACCGTGGTTCGAGCCTCGCCACCCTTCGCCATGTGCCGAAAATGCGAGGAGAAGAAGTAGTAAAAATATCGAGGTGTCACTCTCTTAAAACCGCTAATTACATAAACGCGCTGATGTGCATGGAATTTACCCTTGATGTGATGGAATATCTCGCCGACATTGCCGTCCCCGGCAGTAAGGACAGCCTCGGTGTCGTAACTAAATTCTGCGCTGGCCATGGGACTGGGTGAACGGACAATGAATGGGTACTGTCCATCTGGGTCGGCGTCTTGAGTGTCGCCGCTACCAGTCTCGACGTTCGCCAAATATCGGAGCGCGGCAGTGTCCCAACCGGACGGGAGGTCGAGATTGTACGGCTGAACAAGCATTACGCCTCCACCGCCTTCAGCAGGGTCATAATCCTGGCAACCTTCGCCCTAAGATCTTTGTCAATCTCCTCGAGTGCCCGTGGGGGGGCATACGTGTAGAAGATTCGGGTGAAGGGGATCTCGTAGCCGACCTTGGTCTTCTTGTGGTCAATCCAAGCATCAGGCACATGCGGAGCGACCTCTGCATCGAAGTACGCATCGATGGTCGCGTCCTTGCCGTCAACACCTTCAGTGTTGCCGCCGTAGGTGAACGGCACGTTCTCGGTGTCGCGCTTCTTGGCATCCGGCTTGGGGTTGCCCTTGCGGTCTCGCACGACCTCACCGTCATCATCCAGCAACGGCCGCTCGACGGTGATCGTCCAGTAGCCGAACTCGCTAGTGGGCAGGATCTTCGAGTGCGCGCCGTCCTCATGGGCGTCGTAGATGCCGACGATCTCGTCGCGTTGGGCAATGGAGATCTCCCTACGCTTGGACCCCATACCCTTGCGCATCTTCGTCCACCTGCCACTGGCGTCGATGAGTTGGACGGTGCCGCGACGTTCGGGCTGCTTGTCGTTGTCAAGGATCCAGACGTAAGTGGCAATGCCGGTGTTGAAGAACATGTCGGTCGGCAGCGCAATGATGGCATCCACGAGGTCTTCCTCGAGCAGCCACTGTCGGATCTTGCTGGGTCCCGACTCGGCAGCACCGGTGAACAAGGGTGAGCCATTGAGGACGATGCCGGCACGGCCACCGCCGTCATGCGCGGGACGCATCTTTGACACCAGGTGCTGCAGGAACAGCATCTGCCCGTCGCTGACAGGCGGTAGCCCAGCATTGAACCGACTAAGCCGACCTTCCCGGTGCTCCTGCTTCACCGACTCCGCAGCGGCCTTCCAGTCGACTCCGTAAGGCGGGTTGGACAGGCAGAAGTCGAAGGTGCGGCGGGAGAACTCATCCCTGATGAGAGTGTCGCCCTTGCGAATGTTTCCGATGTCCTGGCCCTTGGAAATCATGTCCGACTTGCAGATCGCGTAAGACTGGCCATTGATCTCCTGACCGTAGAGCGTCAGTCGAGCGCTGGGATTGCGCTCATGCAGTCGCTCCTCCGCAACTGAGAGCATGCCGCCGGTGCCGGCGGTGGGGTCGTAGACGGTGCGAACGACGCCCTCACCGGTCAGTGACTCCTGCTCCTCGGCGAAGAGCAGGTCGACCATCAGGCGTATCGCGTCACGAGGTGTGTAGTGCTCCCCGGCCTCCTCGTTCGAGGCCTCAGCGAACTTGTAGATGAGGTGCTCATACAGCTCGCCCATCTCGGCGTTGGTGATCGCATTGGGGTGCAGGTTAACACCGGCGAACTTCTCGACGACGAGGTAGAGGCGGTTGTTGTCATCGAGGGTGTTAATGACCTGCTCGAAGCCGAACTGTTCGAAGACGTCAATGTTGGACGAGAAGCTCGTGACGTACTCGATAAGATTCTCACGAAGCTGGTCCGGGTCGTCGAGCAGCCGATTGAAGTCGTACTGGCTTGTGTTATAGAAAGACAGGCCCGTCGCCCGACGCATCTGCGCATCAAGAACGCCGCCGCTGTGTAGGGTCGCCGTTGACCGCATCAGGTCGCGCCTCGATGCCATGAGCGCATCGAGGCGGCGCAGGATGGTGAACGGCAGGACGATGCTGCCGTACTGGTGCGGCTTGTACACACCACGGAGTTGGTCGGCGATCGACCAGACGAAGGGCCCGAGATTACTCATTCACATTCCTGCCTCAGTTGAGCGGTACGACATAGGTGATCGTACTTGCCCTACCAGCGACCGGTGGGCAGGTGGTCGAGCCGTGTCACGTGTGGTCGTAGCTTCGGACATGTACGTTCAACACGATCTCAAGGAGGCGATGCTGGCGAAACAGCAAGACACCGCTCCATGACGACATTCAGGCCGCCCGGTCTCGGTCATCGACCGTGACGGAACCGCCGTAGAGGGTGCGTAACGCAACCAGGTCTCCTTCCCTAAGGCATGGCAAGCCCTCCCCGACTCTCGGTACCGGAGAGTCGGGGAAGTAGTTGAGCGTCGGAGGGGTAACCGTCAACCACGACGCCGCCCTACCCACTAGAGAGTCGCCATTTTTACTTATCTATTCGAAAACAACACGGGACGAGGTCGGTCGGCTACGTCAGGTGCCAGAGCGGAACCCGACGGGAACCAATCTTGTATTTGAACTTGTATTTGCGCGTGGGAACCAGCGGGAACGCCCGGGCACTGTCGGGAATCACCGGCGGACAAGAAATGCCCTCTACCAGTGTATTTACCACCTCTTACCTGCAGTAGAGGGTAACTATCAACTAGACCCGGTCGGTCGCGGGTTCGAATCCTGCCGGGGGCGCTTTTCATGCCCGGACCAGCCCCGGTGACCAACGTACACTTTCGGTCGTCCGGGCATTCATCTTCGACTCCTACGGTGCGTTGTGGTCGCTGCCAAGCCAGCGCTTGCCTGACGTTTCCCCACACCGCCCACAAGGAACCTTGATGTCCCACCGTCGCCGAACCACAGCCTCACTCTGCGCGATCGCCAGCACCGTCTCACTTACCGCTGTCTTCCTGCCTGCTGCCGCAGCGCAGGACCTCCCGGCACCCGGCTCGTCCGATGTCGCGTCCTCCATCGAGTCGTCGCTGCCCGGCTCGCACGTCCCCGACCTCACCGGCACCGACGGCCCAAAGAACATCATCTACCTCGTCGGCGACGGCATGGGTTACAACCACATCGCCGCCACCAACCTCTTCGAGACCGGGCAGACCAAGCACCAGGTCGAGGGCGAGGCCGGGGACGTCTCGCCGGTCGAAGGTGGCGAGGCCGCACAGGTCTACGAGGGCGACGAGTGGAATGAGCTGGCCATGTCCACCTTCCAGGAGGGCAACTCCTACGACCCGGAGAAGGCCTGGAACGACCACGACTACGTCAACGAGGACTACACGGACTCAGCTGCGGCCGGCACCGCCATGGCCACCAGTTCCAAGACCGAGAACGGCATGATCGGTGTCACCTCCGACGGTGCCACGGTGCAGAACACCTCCGAGCACGCCATCGACAACGGCAAGTCCGCCGGTGTAGTCTCCAGCGTCCCGTTCAACCACGCCACCCCGGCCGCCTGGGCCGCGCACAACGATGACCGTAACGACTTCCATGCCATGGCCGACGAGATGATCGGCGGCGACCTGGACGTCATCATGGGTGCCGGCCACCCGCTGTACGACGAGGACAACCAGCCCGTCGACGAGCCGAACTACGAGTGGATCTCCGAAGAGAGCTTCACCGAACTCTCCGCCGGCGAGACCGACTTCACCTACCTGGAGGAGGACGCCGACTTCCAGACGCTCGCCGACGGTGACGTCGAGGCCGGTGAGAAGTACTTCGGCCTTCCCCAGGTCGCCTCCACCCTGCAGCACAACCGTTCCGGCGACTCCGCGGTCCCCTACGACACCGAGCTCAACGATGTCGTGGACATGTCGACCATGGCCGAGGGCGCGCTGAACATCCTGGACCAGAACGACGAGGGATTCCACGTGATGATCGAGGGCGGGGTCATCGACTGGGCCGGTCACGCCAACGACGCCGGCCCGACGGACGACCCGTCCTGGTCGGCGATGACCGGCCAGGCCGGTGAGATGCCGGAGCACTCCTGGCACTCCGAGAACCACACCAATCAGTTGGTGCCGGTGTTCTTCCGCGGGGGGGGGCAGCAAGGACATCACCACTGCGGCGACCGGGGTCGACCCGGTGCGCGGCAACTACATCGACAACGTCGACATCGCCAACCTCACCCTGAACACCTGGTGGGGAAACCAACGTCGATTCCGACAGAGAAAACGGCCCGATGTGTGGAATACCCACATCGGGCCGTTCGACCGGCGAGTAGCCGGGAGGCTACCTACAGTTAGCCGAAGGTCAGTCCGAACACCGGCACGGCAAGTGCGAAGACGGTGATGGTGATGAGGAAGACGGCGATGACGTTCAGCCAGATACCACCCTTGAGCATGACCCCGGCCTTGACGTAGCCGGAGCCATAGGCGATGGCGTTCGGCGGGGTGGCCACCGGCAGCATGAAGGCACAGGTTGCGGCCAGGGCGGTGGGAATGACCAGGATCAGGACGTTGATCAGGCCGTCGCCTGTCAGACCGATACCGGTGGCGACACCACCCATGATCGGGATGAAGGTCGCCGCGGAGGCGGTGTTCGAGGTGAACTCCGTCAGGAACAGGACGACGGCGGCGATCGCGAAGACCAGCAGGACGATCGGCAGACCGCCCATGCCCTTGGCCATCTCACCGATCCACAGGGACAGACCGGAGGCGGTGACCATCGAGGACAGTGCCAGGCCACCACCGAACAGGATCAGGACGTCCCACGGGATTTCCTTGGAGTGCTCCCAATCCATCACGCGGGTACCGCGGTCGTTAACCGGAATGACGTACATGAGCACAGCTGCGGTCATGGCGATCGTGGAGTCGTCAATGGTGATGTTCCACCAGTCAGCGTAACTGGCCAGCAGCGGGAAGCTGATCCAGGCGACCGCGGTGCAGACGAAGATGATGCCGGCGGTGATCTCCGCGCGGGAGATCTTGCCCATATTCGCGATCTCCTGCTTGATCAGTTCCTTACCACCAGGGATCTCCTTCATCTCCGGCTTGAACACCGTGATCAGCACAAGCCAGGCCAGGACAGTGAAGACGATGGCGATGGGCATGCCCACCAACATCCACTTTCCGAATCCGATTTCGATGCCGTGTGTGTTGTTCATGTAGGCAGCCATCAAAGCGTTCGGCGGGGTACCGATAAGGGTTCCCAGCGAACCGATGGAAGCTGCGTAGGCGATCGCCAACATCAGGGCGGTGGCAAACTTCTTCTGGTTCTTGTGTCCGCCGACCTTCTCGGCGGTCAGCGCCAGCACGGAGACACCGATCGGCAACATCACCACGGCGGTAGCGGTGTTCGACACCCACATCGAGACGAATCCGGTCGCCACCATGAAGCCGAGGACGAGCTGCTTCGGCTTGGTACCGACGGCGAGAACCACCAGCAATGCGACACGGCGGTGGAGGCCCCACCGCTGGATACCGAGCGCGAGGACGAATCCACCGAGGAACAGGAAGATGATGGAGTCCGCGTACGAGCTTGACACGTCCCCGAAGCCTGCGATCTGGAAGACCGGGAAAGCGACCAGGGGGATGAACGCCGTCGCCGCCAGCGGCAGTGCCCCGGTCATCCACAGAGCACCCATGAGAACCATGATGGCAGCGGTAATCCGGATCGCTTCCAGATCGAAGGGGCCGACCCTCTCCGCGTCATCCTGCAAATTGGCAAGCTCAGCACTATCGGCCAGTTCGGCGGCATTGTCGGGGAAGATGAAGTAGACGAGCACGGCCAGTGCCAGGCCGACACCCAGGCCGATGAACTTCTTCTTGTTGTTGGCCCGCTCGACACCGGCTTCACCGCGGACGAGTTCGCCCTCCTGCTCCTTGGTTGCCAGCGCCGCTGCGGCGTCTGTGTCTTCCGCGACGTCGGGCGGCGCTGTGTTGCCGTCCTTGTCAGACATGTTCTGTCCTCTCCTTGGATCGTGAACGTCAACCCCCGGTAGGGGAACGAGGGGCCAGGCTACTCGTAGGTGGTCGCCCGCCTGTCATCCTCGCAACTAATATAACCCCCAAAAGTGTTGTGTTTCATCTCACAGAGTGAACCACCCTCCCCAATCCTGGGGTCCGGAACGGACATCGCACCCCCTTTGCGCTGACTGCACCCCACCGAACAGCCAACCCGGTGACCCCGATACCGCGACTGCCATGTTGCTGTCCGACCCACCGGGTAGCCTGAGTGGAGCTCGCACGTCTTCATCCCGCGAGCATCAGCCATAGCCCTGACCACTGCTACGACAGGAGCCCCACAACGTGTTCTTCCGCGGCCGTTCCACCACCGCCCTCCCCGCACCCGGCCCCGACCGCATCGCCGTGGTCACCGGAGCGTCCTCCGGTATCGGGGCCGCGATCGCACGGGAGCTCGGCCAGCGCGGCCACAACCTCCTGCTCGTCGCCCGCACCGCGGGGCCGATGGAGGAGATCCGCGAGGAACTCGCCGCGTCCCACCCGGAGGTCACCGTCGAGATCCGGCCGTGCGACCTCGCCGACGCCGACGCTCGCGGCGTCCTAATCGAGGAACTGGAAGGACGGGACGTCCACATCATCATCAACTCCGCCGGTGTGGCGACCTTCGGCGAGTTCCGAAAGCTCGACCCCGCCTACGAACGCACCCAGTTCGAGCTGAACGCCACGGCCCTCTTCGAGCTCACGGCCGCCGTCCTGCCGGGCATGGTGGTCAGCGGGGACGCCGGGATCGTCAACGTCGGCTCCGTCGCCGGCAACGCCGCGATCCCCAACAACGCCACCTACGTCGGCACCAAGGCGATGGTGAACACCTTCACCGAGTCGCTGCACTACGAACTCAAGGGCACCGGCGTGCGCTGCACCCTGCTCGCCCCCGGGCCGGTGCGCGAGGAGGTCAAGGAGGACGCTGCGCGTACCATCGTGGACCGGGCCACCCCCGACTTCGTGTGGACGACCTACCCGGACTGCGCCACCGAGACGCTCGACGCCCTGGCGGCGAACAAGCTGCGCGTCGTGCCCGGCGGACTGTCGAAGGTGGCGAACGTGATCTCCACGTACCTGCCGCGGCGGATGACCGCGCCCGTGATGGGCGCGGCGTACTCGCGGATGGCCGAAGACTAGGGCCAGAGAACAGAAAGAAGAATGCAGATGACACCGAACCAGACCGCCAAGAACGACCGCATCGTCTGGGCCGACTGCGAGATGACCGGCCTTGATCCGTCGCGCCACGTGCTCGTCGAGATCGCGGTGGTGGTCACCGATGCCGAGCTCAACGTGTTGGACGAGGGCATCGACATCGTCATCCATGCCACTGAGGAGGAACTCGGTGAGATGGACGACGTGGTGGTGAAGATGCACGGCGGCTCCGGCCTGACTGAACAGATCCGGGAGTCCTCCGTGTCCGTCGCCGAGGCGGAGGCGCAGGTCGTGGAGTACCTGAAGAAGTATGTGCCGGTCGCCGGTGTTGCACCGCTGGCCGGGAACTCGATCGCCAGCGACCGCAAGTTCATCGTGAAGTACATGCCTGCACTGGACGAGTTCCTGCACTACCGGATGATCGACGTCTCCTCGATCAAGGAGCTGGCGCGGCGCTGGTACCCGCGTACCTACAGCAGCCAGCCGGCGAAGGGCCTGGCCCACCGCGCACTGGCGGACATCCGCGAGTCGATCCGCGAACTCGACTTCTACCGGCGCGCCATCTTCGTCGAGCAGCCCGGCCCGACCAACGGCGAGGCGAAGGTCCTGGCCGAGCAGTCCAGCCAGGCGTACCCGATCTGAGCGGCCCGTTTGGCACCGGTGTCAGCGGTGGTCTAGTATGAATTCCGCTGCCGCAAGGTACTCCTGCACGTCATGTGACAGGTTCCCGTGTGGGCGAATGGTGGCTGTAGTTCAGCTGGTAGAGCACCAGGTTGTGATCCTGGGTGTCGCGGGTTCGAGTCCCGTCAGCCACCCCAACGACGAACCCCGGTTCCTTCTTCGTGAAGGAGCCGGGGTTCTGTCATGTGTTCCCCCAAGACTTGTCCGTCGATCACCCCATGCTCTTCGCCCCATCCAGGGCCTCCCGAATGATGTCGGCGTGACCGGCATGCCGGGAGGTCTCCATGATGATGTGCATCAGCACCCGGCGCGCCGACCAGGTCTCCTCCGTGAACCACGGTGCCTTGGGTAGCTCATGGGCCACATCGAACGACGGCAGGCTGCGGACGATCTCTTCGGTGCGCTCCCCCTCAGCACCGTAGGCCGCCAGCACGCTTTCGAGGGTCTCCCCCGGCAGGAGCTCAAACTCGCTCCGCATCTCCTGCCATTCTTCCTCGGTGTAATCCGTGAAGTTCTTCGTCTCCGAGTCCTTACCGGTCACCATGAAGTCGACCCAGCCACGCTCGACGCCGGTGACATGCTTGATGAGTCCGCCGATGGTCAGTTCGCTGGCGGTGGAGCGGGTCGATGCCTGCTCGGTGGTCAGTTCCCGGGCGGTGAACTGCAGGAAGAAGGGGGCGTGCGCGAGGCACTCCAGCAGGTTGTCCCGCTCGCTTGCGGCGGAATCGTTCTGGTTGGTCGAGTCAGTCTGGACGGTCGTGGCGCTCTCTTGCGCCTCTGTCGCATTCATGACATTCACGGCATTCATGGCGATGTCCTCTCTGGTGGATTTCGGGTCACTTCTCACGCTAACGTCACTAGGTGACAGGTTCTGTCACTTATTACGCAGCGACTCTCGTCGAGCCTTGAGGAGCACTGATGACCGGTACAAGTTCACGGACGTTGCAGCTGCTCGGACTGCTGCAGAGTCGTCGTCACTGGATTGGGACGGACCTCGCCGACAGGCTCGATGTGTCACTCAGGACGCTGCGAAGGGACGTCGACCGACTCCGCGAACTGGGCTATCCGGTTCAGGCCGACCGCGGAGTGGGTGGCGGCTACCAACTGGCCCACGGGGCCTCGCTACCTCCCCTGGTGCTCGACCATGACGAGGCGGTCTCGGTCACCATCGGCCTTCTGAACTGCGCACACACCCCGGTCGCCGGCGTGGCTGAAGCCTCGGCGCGGGCACTGGCGAAGGTCATCCCGGTGATGCCACCACGATTGTGCCACGAAGTCACCGCGCTGCAGGCCGCCACGGCCCCGACCACCTCCCCCTGGTCAGGCACGGACATCAACCCCGATGACATGGTCACCGTTGCACAGGCCTGCCGGGACTCGGAGAGACTCCGGTTCAACTACACGGCGGCCGACGGTGCCCAAAGCCACCGTCGTATCGAACCGGCGCAGCTGGTGACCTTGGGCCGCCACTGGTACCTCGTGGGATTCGACCTGGACCGGGACGACTGGCGGACCTTCAGGCTCGACCGGTTGTCGGACGCGACCTCGACCCGCCAGATCGTCCAACCACGGGAAGTCCCGGGCGGCGACGCCGCCGCTTTTGTCGAGGCGGGCCTCCGTCACGATGGTGTCACGGTGACCGCGGAGTTGGACGCCCCCGCGGACGAGGTCAGGGAGCGGACCGGGTTGAGGGGGACGTCCGGCACGCGAAACGGCGGTGCGGTCACCGAAATCGACAATTCCCGCTGCCGGATCACCCTGGAGAGGTCGACCCTGGACTGGGCCGCGTTCATCCTCGGCAACGCCGGTGCCCGGGTACTCACGGCCGATCCGCCGGAGCTCGTCGACCTGCTCCACGACCTATCCGCACGGTTCGCCGGGGCCGTTCCCGGCGACACCGCCAGCACCGAAGAATGACCGGTCAGCGCTGGCCGGACTGCTCGTGTTAGCCCTGTTGACCCTGCTGACTGAAGGTCCGCGGGTTCACCGGCCACTGCGACTTCGGCAGGTTCCTCTCAATCACCGAAAGGTAGGAATCGGTGACGAGGTCTTCGACCAACTGCCGGTCAAGGTCACCGCCAGGGTGCAGCGAGATCCAGTGCTTCTTGTTCATGTGGTAGCCCGTTGTGATCTCAGGATGACTTGCCCGAAGCATCACGCTCTCCTCCGGATCCACCTTCACGGTGACCAGCGGCTCGCCCGTGACCTGCGCCTGCAGCATGAACACCTTGCCCCGTACCTTGTAGACACCCCACTCCGGGCCGAACGGGTGGTCCAGGTACGCCCCGGGGGAGCTCGTTCGTCCGGGCGGCGGCCTGTTGCTGGATCGAGGTATCCATACACCCAAGCTACAGGCCCTATCCCTGGCGGATGATCTGGATGAGGTTGCCACAGGTGTCGTCGAGGACGGCCGTGGTCACCCCACCTGCTTCCAACGGCGGTTGGGTGAACTGCACGCCGAGGTCCACCAGACGGTCGTACTCGGTCTGCACGTCGTCGACGGTGCACTGCGTCCAGGGGATCCCATCGGTGTACAACGCCTCCTTGAACGGAGCTGCAGCCGGATGCCCGGAGGGTTCCAGAAGCAACTCTGTGCCGTCCGGGTCGAGCGGCGACACCACGGTCAGCCATCGGTTGTCCGGCTCCTCACCGAGGGGCACGTTGTGTCGGACGACGAACCCTAACTTCTCGGTGTAGAAAGCCTCGGCTTTCTGTGTGTCGTCAACGATGACGCTGGTCAAGGTGATGCGGAAGGTGCTCATGGCTGGTCCTCTTTCTCTGTGTCGTCCGGGGTATTCCACCGGGTGACGATCTCGGCAAGTGGAGCCGGGTCGATGGTGTGGAGGTTGCGCCGTCCTTCCTTGCGGACGATGACCAGGCCGGCGTCCTGCAGCACCGCGATATGCTGCGACACCGCCTGACGAGACATCGGGCGACTCTCGGTCAGGCGGGTGCAGATCTCGAAGAGTGTCTGATCCTCCCGCCGGGAAAGGCTGTCGAGGATCATCCGTCGTGCCGGGTCAGCGATTGCCTTGTAGATGTCACCCATACACGCACAATAGGCAAGTGCCTACTTGCATGTCAAGAACGAAAGTCCACACTGAACACCGGTGGTCAATAGGTCAGCAATCAATGTATAGTCACCATATGCTGACCATTGCTCCACAGATCGACGTCATGAACCGTCTCGGGCGTGCCCTGGCCGACCCCAGCCGGTCGCGGATCCTACTCTCGCTGCTGAAGGAACCCGGCTACCCGGCCCAGCTTTCCCGCGACCTCGAGCTGAGCCGCACGAACGTCTCCAACCACCTGGCCTGTCTGCGTGGATGCGGCATCGTCGTCGCCGTCCCCGAAGGACGTCGCACCCGCTACGAGATCGCCGATCCTCATCTCACCCGGGCCCTGGAGTCGCTGGTCAACGTCGTCCTCGCCGTCGACGAGGGGGACGAGCCCTGTACCGACGAGAACTGCGACGTGCCCGTATGCTGCGCCGACTGCGCGGATACCGTCGACGACGACCACGCCGATAAGGAGGTACACCGGTGAGCGACGAATGCTGCGGCCCGATCACCCCCGCAGGCAGCACACCTCCTGAGCCGCTGGTCCACGAGGATCTGCCACCCTGGTGGCGCGACCGGGCACTGGCACTGCCGTTGGCGTCCGGTGTCCTGTGGATCAGCGGCCTGATCCTGGAATGGACCGGCGGGGAAAGCTCCACAGCCTCCATCACCGCCACCATCCTCTTCGCGCTCGGCCTCGCCGCCGGTGCGTGGACCTTCGTCCCCGGCACCATCGAGCGCCTCATCAAGGGGAGAGGACGCTCCCGCCTGGGCGTCGGCCTGCTGATGACCATCGCCGCCATCGGCGCCGTCCTCCTCGGACACGTGGGCGAAGCCGCCGCGCTGGCCTTCCTGTTCTCCATCGCCGAGACACTCGAGGACCGCGCCATGGACCGCGCGAAACACGGCCTGCGCGCCCTGCTCTCGCTGGTCCCGGAAACCGCCCGCGTACGTCGTGGCAGCGACTGCACCGACGGCTGTTGCGACTACACCGACCAGACCATCCCTGCGTCCGACGTCCGCATCGGTGACACCCTGCTGATCGGCGCCGGTGAACGCATCCCCACCGACGGGACCGTCGCCACCGGCCAGTCCTGGGTGGACACCTCAGCAATCACCGGCGAGTCGATCCCGGTGGGTGTCGACGAGGGCAACGAGGTCCTCGCCGGCTCCGTCAACGGCTCCGGCACCCTGACCGTCACCGCCACCGCCGACGGGGGTGACAACTCACTGACCCAGATCGTCCGGCTCGTCGAACAAGCCCACGCCACCAAGGGTGAGCGCGCCCGCCTGGCCGACCGGATCGCCCGACCCCTGGTCCCGCTGGTCCTCGTTGCTGCCGCCCTGATCGCCGGCATCGGCGCACTGCTCGGCGACCCGGGCGTGTGGGTGGAACGGGCGCTGGTCGTGCTCGTCGCCGCATCCCCGTGCGCACTGGCCATCGCCGTGCCGGTGACCGTGATCTCAGCGATCGGCTCAGCCAGCAAATTCGGTGTGGTCATCAAGTCCGGCGAAGCTCTCGAGCAGTTCGGTATGATCCGCACGGTCGCCTTCGACAAGACCGGTACGCTGACCCGCAACGAGCCGCGCGTCGTCGAGGTCCGCAGCAGTGGCAACCGCTCCGAACTGGACGTCCTGACCCTCGCCGCCGCGCTGGAAGCATCGAGCAGTCACCCGCTCGCCCAGGCCGTGACCACTGCCGTGCCGGTGACCGTCGGCGCGCGGGAGTTCCCCCAGGTCACCACCGTGCACGAGGAACCGGGCCACGGGATGTCCGGGATCCTGCATCCGACTCTGGCAGGACACCCGGACGACCTGGATGGCGACGACTCAGGGCTGCCCGTCCGTGTCGGCGGACCACGATGGATCGACCCGGCCGACATGGCCACAGACACCGAAGAGATGGCCCGTCAGGGTATGAGCCTGATCGTCGTCGAGGTCGACGGCGAGGTGCACGGCGTGATCGGGATCCGCGACGAACTTCGTCCCGAAGCCGCCGAAACGATCGCCGCGCTTCACGCGCAGGACGTCACCACGATGATGCTCACCGGTGACAACGAACGCACCGCCACCGCCCTCGCCACCGACGCCGGCATCGACCGCATCCATGCCGACCAGCTCCCCAGCGACAAGGCCCGCCATGTGCAGGAGTCCGCGGCCCACATCCCCACCGCCATGATCGGCGACGGCATCAACGATGCCCCGGCGCTCGCCACGGCCACCGTCGGCATCGCCATGGGTGCTTCCGGTTCGGCCGCCGCCATCGAATCAGCCGATATCGCCTTCACCGGCAACGACCTGCGCCTGATCCCCGCAGCACTGGCTCACGCCTCTCGCGGGCGACGGATCATGACCGGCAACATCATCCTGGCCCTAGCGATCATCGTGGTCCTTTTCCCGCTGGCACTGTTCGGGGTCCTCGGCCTCGCCGCCGTGGTCCTGGTCCACGAGATCGCCGAGGTCGTGGTCATCGGCAACGGCCTGCGCGCCGCCCGGTCCAGCGATGTCGTCCGGTCCCCCACCACTCAGGCCACCAGCCCAGCCTGAGTCGAGACCACACTGACACACCTACATGTGAGAAGGGTGGGATGAATCGGGGGGGGACAGGGGGGCGCTGGGGGGTGCCCG